>JAAZMF010000029.1 GCA_012798955.1 Bacillota bacterium
CACGCCTGCTTCCCTGAATCGAGATTTCATCTCGACAAGTGCTCGGTAAGTCTGGGGTCGCACATGGCCTACACCTATAGCCTGCCCGTCCCGTTGGGCCCGTCTAATCAGACGTTCCAGCTGGCTTTTCACTTTCTCCACATCATCATAATGATCCAAGAAAGCTTGGTTGGTGGCAGTAGGTATGCCTAGCTCCTGGGCTAACTCACCCGCGATGGATGTTGGTGCTGTCCAGCTATCCACAAAATATAGCCCTCGCTCCTGAATCACACCTAGAACTGCCTGCATCACTCTAGGATCAGAGGTGGCCTTAGAACCCATATGGTTATTGACACCCACAACCCCGTCAACAGCCGCCAGAGCCTCTATCACCCTACGGCGAATCTCGCCATCACTAAGGTCAGTAGTGATACCTCCCCCGCCGGTGTCAATGGCTGGATTCTTAGGCTCCATGGGTAAGTGTAGGATCACCTCATGGCCCTTCTGCCGCAGCATAGCCGCTATCTCTCCACTTTTCGCTCTATAGGGCAACACCGCCGCGGTAAAGGGAATATCAAGATTCAGAAAATCCTGGGCAGCAGCCCAGTCGTAACCCCAATCATCGATAACTATTGCAAGTCGCGGCTGGAAGCGGATGATCAAGTCATCGGCCCGGGAACGCACTAGTCTTTCTGCGTCTAACCTAGCTTCACCCACTTTTGGAAAAAGAGGCGGTAGCCCATCATCTAGACTAAGGGACTCTAGGCCTGTACCCACTACCCCTGTCACCTCTTCAATATCCCCTAAGGTGATATTCGCCATTACACTCACTTGACCCCTAAAACCACTTTGCAGAGGCCAAAGGCTAGAATTTACCCTGGCTGTAGGGCAAGATACCGGAGCCCAAGTTGTGAGACTATGCCGTAACTGGGCTACCTGAAAGCCAAAAACGAGTCCCACCACCGCCACAATAACAAACACTGCCGTGACTAGATAGACTCTACCTACTTCGCCGACTTTGCCCATTTCCTTACGCATCTCGTCCACTTTTGGCCACCTCTACGGAAACAGCGGGTTCATCTAGGGCGACGCCATGGCCCTAGCCGACGTACAAAAGAACCAGTCGGTTGCAGGACAAGGGCCCGCTCGACATTGGATTCTGGTACAAATACTACGCCTAAGGGCGGGATTTTCCCTCTATATCTCACTACCCGATCCCCTTTGCCACTCATCCCACCTTTGATTCTAATAGTGGGGTCGATCACCCATGGCAAGATGACTTCATGCACTTCCCTGCCTGAAGTCACAGGATAGTCGTTAATAGACACAATAATATCGCCAGTCATTAGCCCCATGGCCTCTGCCGGCGATCCAGGTCGCACTGCCAGTATCATCGCCCCGTGGTGGGAGACATACATAGGCGGGTCCGAATGCTCACTCCTTCGACCTAAAAACACGATGAATTCGTGACCCAAAGGAGCCGCCAATGCCACCACCCACAGTAGCAAAGGAATATGGGTGGAGCCAATAGCAAGCCCCAATAATACGAGACTATAGATGGCAAGGGAGATCGCGGTCCGCCTAGCTTTTTCCCAAGGCAATCTAGATAAGCAAAGGTCACCATAGCCTAGGGCGGCCATCATGGGGAACAGCAAGTACACCAATTGCGTCCCTTCCACAAGTGACTGATGGGATTTGATTAAGGGCCACCAGTCAGGCATAGATACCAAATTTGCTCCATCGATCTCTCCAGCAACGGCCACAAGCACCAAGGTCAATATGGGCAAGGGCCAGAATTTCTGCATACTCAGGCCCCCCACCACCTCACCGTCTTTACAGCGAACATAAACAGGACTAGGCGTGCGGTGACCACCCAAGTAAATTAATGCCGCCTCCACCATATGCAAAACAGCCACCAATGCCATAATGGCTGCCACATTCAATTCTGGCCAACCAAATAGTAGATTGCTTAATGCCAGTAACCCTCCGGCATAGGAGAAACAAAGAAGACGGGGATTTACAAACATGAGAAATAGAGCCAGGGGCCATACGTACCAAAGCCCCGTTTCCGAAAGGGGGATACCCAAACCGATAAATACCATACTTGCCAGAAATCCACCGATGATGCCATATCCCAAGGCACTTAGAGTTTCTGCCCAAGGGTTAGTCCAGGGTATACCAAGGAGGTTTATCTCCATTACTCCCATACGGTGGTATTGACTGTAGATTAGGCTGAGCACGATGGCGGTAATCAGTAGAAAATCGATATTCACAAACGCCTGGGGGATCGAGCGACCAACTAGACCAATAAGTTCCCAAACAGGCATCTGTTCACCACTCCCATCTCCCTCAGCTACCCGAGATTATCCTGTTGTCCTCCCGCTAGCCAAAGTAGTCCCCTGGAGGGAATCCATTCCAAAGCGCCCTAAGCCCCACCACTAGTCCCCACCGCAGTCGGCTCAATAGCATGCAGTTCTCAGTTCTAGCTAGCCTTACGAAGTTTAGGCCGTTGAAGTAGCTCTAGGGCACCTTGTAGCTGAATATCCTGGGAGACATCTACCCCATTACCACCCTCCACATCGGATGTATAGTAAGGCGGTTCTTCGCCTTCAGGCAATTCCACAATCACATCAGGTTGAATCCCCACTGCATGGATATCGTGACCACCAGCGGTCTGATATCGAGCTGTTGTCAAAGATACTGCCGATCCATCCCGTAAGGGAATCACTGTTTGCACTAAACCCTTGCCAAAGGTCTGAGACCCAATCAAAGTAGCAATACCAGTATCTTTCAGGGCACCAGATACGATTTCCGAAGCACTGGCACTAAACCCATCCACCATGACAACCATGGGATAGTGGGTCACCTTATCTTGGGGAAACGCCTCTACGGTCTGGGTTACACCATTGCGTCCCACTACATGCAAGATTGGTCCCCGTTCAATAAATCGATTGGCAACATCGATGGCAGCAGTCAAAAGCCCACCGGGGTTACCCCTTAGGTCAAGGATCAGCGAGCTCATGCCCTGTCGCTCCAGGGAAGTCAACGCCTCATCCAACTCCTGATAAGAACGCTCTGAAAAACTCGATAAACGAATATAGCCTACACCATCATCAAACAGGATCTGTTTGGTGACGCTCCGCACCTCAATCACTTCGCGAATAATGGGTACCTCCTGAAATTCACCACTCTTTTTGCGAATCCCAAGTAGCACCTTAGCCCCAGGCTCACCCCGCATGTAACTCACAGCCTCATCTTGGGACATGTTCTTGGTAGGCTTCCCATCGATAAACTCTATAACATCCCCGCCCCTAAGACCGGCATGGAAACCGGGTGTCTCTTCGATCGGGGCCACAATGGTCAATTTCTCATCCCGAATACCAACGACAATTCCAATGCCCCCATAGATACCTGTGGTATCCACCTGCATCTGTTTGTAGGCATATGGTTCTAGATAACGAGTATACGGGTCATCTAGAATCTTGAGCATACCATTGATGGTACCCTGGGCCACATAGCTTCTAAGTAGATCTGCTATGCTCACGGGATCAACATACTGAGTCTTGATTAATGCTGCCACTTCCAAAGCGGTGCGCAAGTCCGAGAACTTGCTTTCGTTGGCCCCCGCCCTCCCAAGAATGGAATTTGAGACCCCTGCCGCTAGCATGGTGATTACTATGAGCACTAAGAGGACCCTGCGTTGTTTGCGCAAATTGTTCACCCGTCCTTCCCCAATGTCTCTTATCCTATATGCGAACCGGCATAGGGCTATGCTCTCCTCTACCAGCTTATAAAGCATCTAGCCTTAAGAAAATTACTATTTCATTATAGCCCAGTAGCAAATGCAGTGCAAGCTAGCCCAATAGCCGGCTCTTCAAAGGCTGTCCCGATTGAAACCCATCTCTGCAAAAAAATCCTCTATCACGGGCAGATTCGTCGCCGTTCGATCCTGAAATACCCGGTATACCCGCTCAAGGTGTGGCAAGTCACTTTGCATCATGGTTACTGCATCGGGACGCATCCCCAGTTGCTCGGCCCCTCTAGTGACAGATAGATATACACTAATTAGTCGTCTAAGTGCCGCTGCTGCCTCGAAACACTCCATGTTCGGGACATGTTTTCCCGAAATAGCCTGATACCTCCCTAAGATCATGTCCCGCAGCCCCTTACCGCCATAGGTACTCATCAACAACATAGTCCAGGCTAGATCAAAGCGGAAATCCTGGAATCGGGATCCACCCCAATCGATAACAAAGGGAGTATCGTTCCATGACATGATGATATTCGCCGGGTGGAAATCCCCGTGGGTGAGGCAAGGAGGCTCCCAATCCATGTGGGAATACTGTATAGAAAGCCAATCAAAGGCAGGCTCAAACCCATGGTCAGCTACCCTACTCCATTTCTCAAGTTCCTGTTGAAAGGCCAATGCTTGATTCTTAGGTATACTTGAAGCCAACTTCGCTCTGTGGGCCTGCCAGTCCCAGCGATGCAGGTCGACAAGTAACTGACAAAAGATGTCAAGGAGCTTTCCACTATAGTCTAGATGACAGTTCAGATCATCGAGTAGCATGTCCCGCAAAGTTGGACCGTCAATTTTCTCCATGATCATGAAGGGCTTCGGTAAGAAGGCACCGGTAGGTTCCAGAAGATGAACCGCAGGCACAGAAAAACCTGTTCGGCGCAGAAGTCCCATTATGTCAAATTCCCATCTAGACTTGACTACTCCGTCATGGCCAGGATAGATGCGTAGGATCAGATCCTCACACACACCCTTCCCATGATCAATCATCCTAAAGGAGTAGATTTCATTCTCCCAGCCATCGGTTATGGCCCGAAATTCCTGAATGGTCAATGCTCCGCCACTAGGCCAATGCTCTTGCAGATATTCAAGGAAGGCCCCTTGATCAACCCCATCACCAGATCTGCCCATACCCCATGTTTCCCTCCCCATGTGCCCCATGTGCCCCATGTGACCCATGTGATGCCCACAAACATAATACTTACTATCTAGGGCATAAATACCATATACTACAGATGCATTCCGTGAATAGGTCCAAACCCCTCCGTCAATACGTCAATTTGGAAGTTTTTCCTGCCCAACTTGGTAGGGAGAAGACCTTTTGTGTTGAATTAGAGATAAAGCGGCTGAAAAGAGTCTAGAAACACACTAGCATTGACATGTATATTTCTCGGAAGGGGTGATTCGGCATGCTTTCACTAATTGGTGCAGTAGTAGTCGTTTGGATTGTCATCAATTACCTGCAGAATCACTAAGGCATAGATGTTATCGAGGAAATGGCCCCGTCGGGGCTATTTCCTCAAACAACCACTAGATTCCGAGCCGAATGTGACAAAAATCAGTCAACTGGGGAGTAAAGCCATGAATCTTCGCCGCATATGGGCCATCATCCGCAAGGATCTACTTGAGGCCATGGGCAACAAAACCATACTAGTCGCCATTTTCCTCCCCTTAGCAGCCTCACTTTCCCTGGCTGTCATAGATAACCCCCAAAAACCCCAACAACTGCGGGTAGGCGTAACGGGGCCAACTAGTTATCCACTGGAAGTATATTTGGTGGCATCCGCGGGTGACATGCTCCATGTAACCCACTATGAAAGCATGGACCAGGGCAGACAAGCTGTGACTCGGGGGAAAATCGATGCTCTAGTCACACACAATCAGACACCTACACAACCTGACGACTTTACAGTCTATATTGATGGTAGCAACCCCGGAACCCAACTAGCCACCAAAGAGATTCTAGAACCCATACTCGCCGCCTACTTAGGACGAGCTCCGCAACGGACAATGGAGCTTGTGGTGCTTAACCAAGGTAGGGCTAGTCAAGCCCTGATTCCGCTTTGGCTAACCATCACCACCGTAATGGTGGGGGTCATGATCTTATCAGGTAGCTTTGCTGAGGAAAAGGAAAAGGGAACCCTTGATAACATTCGTATATCCCCTGCCACCCATGGCGAGATTTTGCTCAGCAAAGGTATGTCTGGCATCCTACTAATCCTACTAGTATCCGGGATCATGCTGGCCTTGAATCAGGTGGAGCTCTCTCAAAAAACCGGCTATATAGGCCTTGGACTTCTACTGCTTTTGGGCGCCACGATTTTCACCGCCATAGGGCTACTGATTGGACTCTCAGCGAAAACCCAGTCAGCTGCCAGGGCCATTAGCACGATCGTTTATTTCCCCTTGATATTTCCGGCCCTTGCCGCAGATATCTCTCCGGCCACAAGCAAGTTCGCTGCATTCCTGCCCAGTTTCTATCTCTATCGAGGGCTTAAAGAAGCACTACAATTCCAGGCATCGCTAGCTACCCTCAAACCGGATCTTGTGGGGCTAGGGGTTTTCGTCATCATATTCTCCGGTGCTACCCTTTGGGGATACCAAAGAGTCCTCCGCAAAGAACGCTAGCTTCATTTCCCATAATAGAGGTGATTTCCGTGGACAATACCACCATCCTGATTCAGGATCTAGTTAAGAGATATGACAAGGCCGAGACCCTAGCACTGAAAGGTCTGAATTTCCATGTTGAGCGGGGTGAAGTCTTCGGCTACTTAGGGCCAAATGGAGCGGGCAAGACGACTACCATCCGCATCATGGCTGGGCTTAGTCGCCCGACGGGGGGTAGTTGTCGGATTCTAGGCAAGCACACCCACGCCAACCCGGCTTTGTACAATCACCTAGGTGTGGTATTTGAGGAGAGCAATCTTTACGAGCGACTTTCCGGATGGGAGAATCTCCGTTTTTTCGCCAAGCTCCATGGGATACCGACCACAAGGGCAAGAGCACTGCTTGAACAATATGGTCTTGAGAAGGCCGCCAAAAAGCCAGTAAATACATATTCCAAGGGAATGAAACGGCGGTTACTTATCTGCCGAGCTTTGCTCCATGATCCCGAGATCCTCATCATGGATGAGCCTACTAGTGGGCTTGACCCCACATCAGCTAGTGTCATCCATAGGGCCATCAACGAGTTTCGGCAACAAGGCAAAACCATTTTTCTTAGTACCCACGATATGGCAGAAGCAGATAGTTTGTGTGATCGAGTGGCATTTATCAATGGAGGAGAAATCGCCGCTTTGGACCGGCCACAAATCCTGAAGCGCCGCCATGGTGAGCCTGCGCTTATTATCGAAATACTACCTAACACCCAGGACCTCGAAGCACTACAAGAGGCCATCCCGCCCGACCGAATCACTTGGCATGATGAATCCCTCCAAGTGAGACTGCCCCTTGATCAAGTCGAACTTGGCAACCTAATCGATTTGGTACGAACCCATGGTGAGATCCTCACCATACACTCCCAAGAGGCCTCCTTAGGTCAAGTATTTAGAGATGTAACAGGAGCCCATTTGCATAGCGACTAATCCGCAGTGCCCATGGGCTCTAGTTGACCTCATAACGTGGTTCTGGCTTCTACTAAACCTTTCGCACCATCACCCGCTTAACTGCATCAGCAATGGCCTGGGAAGTTAACCCATAGTGGTCAAGGAGCTCATCAGGTTTCCCTGAGCGTCCGAACACATCCTGCACCCCAACCCGTTCAAAGGGAACAGGATGACCTTCACCTAACACTTCAGCTACGGCTGAGCCCAGACCCCCGATAATATTGTGTTCCTCTGCTGTAACTACGGCACCTGTTTCCTTCGCAGCCTTAAGCACAGCCTCTTGATCTAGTGGCTTGATCGTAGCCATATCTAAAACCCGCACATTAATGGCCTTAGCCTCCAGAAGCTCTGCTGCTTCCAAGGCTTTGCTGACCATAATACCACAGGCAATAATGGTTGCAGCATCTCCTTCTCGAATAACAGCCGCTTTGCCTAGCTCAAACGCATGGTCTTCCGGGAAAATTACTGGCCAAGCGCCCCGGCCCATCCGAAGATACACAGGCCCTGTATGGGCTGCAGCAGCTTTGACTGCCGCCTTGGCCTCCACGGCATCGGCCGGGACTATCACAGTCATGCCAGGCAGCGCCCGCATCAAAGCGATATCTTCTAGCATTTGATGGGAGCCACCATCTTCTCCCACGGTCACTCCGGCATGGGTGGCAGCTACCTTCACGTTTAGTCCGGCATAAGCTACGGAGTTGCGAATCTGATCATAGGCTCTTCCTGTGGCAAATACCGCAAAGGTGCTGGCAAACGGAATCTTCCCACCTAATGCCAAACCTGCGGCAGTACCGATCAGATCCTGCTCGGCGATGCCCATCTGCACGAAGCGCTCCGGGAAGGCCTTGGCAAACCCAACCGTTTTCGTTGACTGAGATAAATCAGCATCAAGGACAACGATTGCAGGATTCTCCTTACCAAGCTCCAGCAAGGCTTCTCCATAGGCATCTCTCGTTGCTTTCTTAACAGCCATTCCCATCACTCCTTCCAGTAGCTAGTTCCCCGAGGGCTGTTTTGACTTGTTCTGGAGAGGGTGCCGAACCATGCCAACCCACCTGATTCTCCATAAAAGACACACCCTTACCCTTCACTGTATGGGCCACGATCGCTGTGGGTTGCTCGTGATTACCCCGGGCAAGGTCGAGGGCCGCTAGGATCTGACCAATATCATGGCCATCAATGTCTATGGCTGCCCAACCGAAACTGCGAAATCGCTGGGCTATCCCACATATTCCCATGACTTCTCGCACGTCACCATCAATTTGCAGATTGTTGTTGTCCACAATGGCGACCAAATTGCTCAGTTTATAATGGGCACTGGTCATAGCTGCTTCCCAAACCATACCCTCCTGCAATTCCCCATCACCTAAAAGGGTATATACTCTGTAATCAGCATTATCCATCTTTCCAGCAAGGGCAATACCATTAGCAAGAGAAAGCCCTTGACCTAAAGAACCAGTGGAAGCCTCAACTCCCGGTGTCTGTTGCATATCAGGGTGACCCTGTAGGTGACTATCGATTTTCCTGAGCGTAGCCAAATCCTCTACCGGGAAAAACCCTTTCTCCGCTAAACAGGCATATAGAATCGGGGCAGCGTGCCCCTTAGAAAGCACAAAACGATCCCGCCCAGGCCAATCGGGCCTAGTGGCATCAAGCCGCAATTCATGCCAATAAAGCACTGCCATAATATCCGCAGCGGAAAGTGACCCACCGGGATGGCCCGAGCCTGCTTCTCCCAGCATGGCGATGACGTGCCTTCTCAGCACCCTCGCCTTTTCCGCCAGTATTTCCCGTGTCTGCTGCTTATAGCTGGCCACTTGTATCACTCCTCTTATCGTTTCTCTCAGTTATGATGTTCCGTGAATGCCCAGGCTTTTCCTGCCTTTAGCCCCTCATATCATCCGAAAGCCTTCTCCTAAAACCTCCCGCACATCTCCGATTACCACAAAAGCCCGGGGATCGATTTCCCGGACAATCTCCTTGATCAAAGAGATCTCTGTTCGGCTCACAATCACAAATAACACCTTCCGCTCACTACCGGTGAACATCCCCATACCCTGCAGAGCAGTTACACCCCTGCCCAGTCTTTCCATGACACAAGCGGCTATCTCCTCCGGCTTCTGGGAAATAATGTGAGCCGCCTTATTGTACCCTGTGCCCTCTTGAACCAAGTCAATAGCTTTAGATGAAATAAACAGAGCCAAAAAAGCATATAATGCCAGCTCAGGACCGAATACAAGTCCTGCCAGGAAAATAATGCCTGTATCTACCAACAGAAGAGATTGCCCCACTGGCATCCCGGTAAAATGATTGAGTAGAAAAGCCGCCAGATCTGTGCCGCCGGTTGACCCCCGGTATCGCATGGCTAAGCCAATGCCCACTCCTGTTAAGCTGCCTCCATAGATAGCCGCAAGCAAGGGATCAGAAGTGATTGCCTGGGTAAAAGTCGCAAAAACATCGGTAAGCACACCCAGCAAAACAGCTCCATAAATACTTTTGATACTGAACCTTGTACCTAGGAAATGTGTGACGGCGAGAAAAAGAGGAATATTATAAAGCAAGATAGTCACACCCACTGGAAAACCCCAAAGATAATGGAGTATCGTACCAAGACCCCCAGCGCCACCTGAAGCAATTTTGTTGGGGATCAAAAACCAATTGTATGATAGAGCTGTCAAAGATGCCCCGATAGTCACCATGCCGTACTCATATATCACCCGTTGCCACCGCGACAACTGCCCACACCTACTTTCTCCATGATCTACCAGTGACTCGATTAACCAACACCCAGAAAACAAACCGGGGTAAAGCTAACATCCGCTTGGCCCGCCGGGGCTCCTTAATCAGCCTATATAACCACTCAAGTCCCCGATCTCCCATCCATGCCGGAGCCCGCTTTACCCGTCCTGCCCATACATCCAGGCTACCGCCTACCCCTACGGCAATAGATACCCCCAGGTTCTCAAAATGCTGGGCAAGCCAAAACTCTTGCCGGGGAGCACCTAGGGCTACCAACAGGATATCGGGCTTTACGTCCCTGATTTCGGCTAGTATTTCGGTCTCCTGGGTGGTGTCAAAATAGCCATGGCGACTCCCTACCACCTCAAGGCCCCGGTATTTTTGCTGGAGCTTAGTGGTGGCTTCCTCTGCCACCCCAGGCTGGGATCCCAGCAAATACAAAGTCAACCCGGCACTTGCTGCCCATGCCACTAGTTCCTCGGCAATCTCTACACCGGGTAATCTAGCTGGCAAATGATCGCCCAATCTACGGGCCGCCCATACTATCCCCGATCCGTCGGCAAGGCGCAAATCGGCTTTATGCAATACAGTGGCTATTTGCCCATCCTCTTTGGCTCCCATGACTAGTTCAGCATTGGCGGTCACGATCCAAGTAGGCACACCGGATCGATACCTCTGCTCTACAATATCAAGCACCTCAGCCCGAGTTAGTCGATGGATGGATATGCCTAAAATGTCTACTGTTGGTATCTCGCCAGGTGATGTACCCACTCTTCCTATATTCATGCCAGGCTATGTCACCAACTTTCCTGGAAAAGATATAGGGTCTCTTCCATTCTGCGATTTGCTGCCGTGGCCCGTTCCTTAAGCAGTATCGTCTTAGCCTTAATCTGCGCAGTAATCGCCTCCTCTTCGTCTGCTAACCGCTTCATCAATCCCAGGAGATGAGATGATGACCATAGCCCACCCTTAGTATCGGGCAAATCCAATACAAATTCAGCAAGATCTAGCTCCTTCAAAAAGCCTTCCACTTTTGGGTCGTAGGCCAACCCTACCATGGGTAAGCCCCAGATTGCGGCGAAAATTAGAGAGTGCAAACGCATACCTAGACAGTAGTCCGCCTCCCCGGTTAAGGACAGAGTCTCCTGTGCCGTCAAGGGCCGGTCCCACACCTCAGCCGGTTCATCCATTAGACTGGCGCAATCTCGGCATATGGGGTAATCCGAATCATATTGGAAAGGCAAGAAAACCACCTGCCATCCCTCCCGGCTAAAGGTATCTAGGGCGGTAGCCAATTGGTTTAGATGGTGGGCTAAGGTAGGCCATGGTCGCAAAGACACCAATAAAATCGGACCATCCTTAGAAGGCCTTGACTCGCTCTTGAGGATAGAGCCATAGTGTCCAGAGGGCTCCAAAGCAAGTACAGGGTCAGCCCCTAAGCATAATTTGTCTCTATCCAATAGATTCCATGCTCGGACATCATCATAGGCTTGCTGATCACGAAGGATAACCAGCTGGGTCCCCCGGAGAATTCTGCCAGTTAGGCGCTGATTCCACTTGCGCCTAAAAGGTCCCACACCTTGTCCATAGATAACAACTGGTATCTGATACCTACGAGCCATAAGCAACAAACTAAGGTAATAGTAAAGGGAGCGAGAACTGGTTACATCTTGAAAAAGTGTTCCCCCTCCACTAACCAGCACTGTCCTCTGGCTACTAAAGGACTTCCGCAAAGCCCTCAGGTCGCCCCGGGATATGGCATTCACCCCATGCTCCTCCACGGTGGCTTGGGGATTGCCAGACAAGACCGTAAAGCGAGCCTCTGGCCACAGGTGTTTGAGCTGCTGCAAGATTGCAGCCAGTACCGCCTCATCTCCGACATTGCCAAAACCATAGTACCCGGAGATAACCACCTCATCGATGGACAGTGTCTTCAATTGGGTCGCCCCCTTGGAGGCAAGTTGGCTGTCTTGGTGGGTCTAGGATGAATATTGCCGAAAATCCGTAGGGCAAGACCAAGCAACACACACCCAATCAAGCCACCGAGAAGCAATCCACCGAATGTGCGGGATATCGCGGAAATCAGAGAAGAATGGATGTGGGTGAAGGTATTGACCATAGATACTTGGCCAACGGAGCCCAATACAGCGATCCAAAGCCCCAACCTCCGCCAGCCCCATCCATAGAGACCAAAACCTAGAACAAGGAGGGGATGGCCAATAAAAAGCTCCTTTGTTCGAGGTCGGTAGGGAAGTGCAGTCTCCAAAAACTCCCTGAGACGTACTTCCCAATTGGGCACAGGAATCACGAAGTTACCGGTACGACCCACATAGACCGTTGCCACGGCAACAGCCACCAATAGTAGGCCACCCTTGAGCCAAATCGAAGTGTCATGCCAGCGTTGACGCCAGTTACTAGATGGTCCTGCCTGAAGAGCTTGGAAGAATGCTCCGATACCCACGAAGCCCATGGGCAGAAGTGACATGGCCTTCACTCCCCGAAACTCCGCGATCTTGAGCATAAACCGGTAATCGCCCAAAGCGGCAACTATCATGAGGGCACCGGTCAAGGAAATGGCGGTAGCTACTGCAAATTGCCAAAGGCCAAGGGTTAATGCTTGTCCCCTTCTCGCCGCCTGATTCCTAATGCCCTGTGACCAACGCTGGGGAAGCACTGCCCAAGTGGGGAAGGTAACCGCTATGAGCAAGGCCAGTATCTGCCTTGCCAGAATCTCTTGGTAGAATATGTAGCAAACTAGTACCAAGGCCATGAGGCTGCCGATACCAGCAAGCATTAGTCTGTTGGCCAAGTGCACCATTTTGCGGGGTAGCCCACCCTCTAGTGCTCCCCGGTAAAGAGCCATCCACAGCATGAGACTTGCACCAAGCCAACCGCCTAAAACTAGTAGGAATGTACCTAGGCCCGTCTGCCAGGGGGGTAAACTCGACGCCGGACCCCGAACATAACCGTCGGTCTCTAGGGCCATATCAATTCCCTTGACTAAAGTGGCGGTAGCTGCTGCAGCAGTCCCAGATCCGTCCTCTGGCCATGCCCTTACATAAAGCAGGCGATAGGAGCGCTCTCGCACAGCCCGGATGAACCTAGTTCTAGCACTAGGCTCATCATAGCGGGGAAGCTCCTTCGGGAAAATAGTATGCACCCGCACAGTATGCAAGGGGGCGAGTTTGGCAAGTTCGACCGCCCCTGCCTGACGGGCAAATTCCTGCAAACCAAAGCGGATCCCACCAGAGCGAAGCAGCTCAGCCACTTGTGGCAGTTCATCGGGATAGCCTGGAACTTGGCTTCCACCGGCTAGAACGACCTGAGGTTCTGTAATAGAGATCAAACTAGCCAAATCCACCGCACTGCAGGCACCCACCGTGGCGTCAGGTACTTGTCTAGCAACCTGTCCGGGAAGCAGCATCTCGTCACCGTCGCTACCTAGTTTCAAGATGACACGAAAACCCGCATCCCGGATCGCTTTACCCATCTGCTCTATTGCCTTAAGATCCCAAGGCTCATCTAGGGGCACCGTGAGTACTACGCTTTGCACTCCCCAATCATGTAGCCGAGGCAAGAAAGTATCTAGTGGCAGGGCTTCTGTCCCCGGGGCGGTTGAATCAATCAAATCCTGCAGATCCAAGGCGAGCTCAACTTGATCAAAATCCCGCTCCAAGCCAGAACGCCAGCCAACAGTAGCTAGCCCCGCCACAATTCCCAAGACAATCAGAGCCACTGCCCATTTCCGCAAGGTTACCGCCCTTCCCCACTTACTTTAGCATAATGCCCAAAAGCATACAATTGCCCCTGTTCTAGCCGCACCCCATCGATGGCAAGCGGTACTGGCAATCCCGCTAAATCCATGAGCAGAGCTTTATCCTCCACCAATGCGTTTAGTATGATCTGGGGCACCTCCAAATTCTCCACCTGTAAGGCCTCCGGCACAAAAATCAACTGGGTCTGCTCCCGCACCTGGAAAACACCCCGCAGGTAAATATCGATGCCATGGCCAAAAAAGTTAATATTCCCCATCAAAGCGGCACCGTCTGCACTTAAAGAAACACGCAAGCGCCTCTCGGGATCGATCTTGCCCCACATATACTGGTTAATCCCCATCTCTGTGAGCAACACAGTTACCCGAAGATCAGCAGCATTCTCAAGTTTCACTTCACCATCGCCATATAGCGCCCGGGGATCAAGACGTACTTGGCTTCCCTCCACTAGAAAAGCCCCTACAGGCAAATCATCGATGACAAAGTCCCTTGCCTCCATGTGTATCTTGCGAAAGCGCCCAAACAGACTGGCCAGCGCGGGTCTTGACCGAATATCTACCGTCAGGTAATCTACTGAAGTAAGCCTTTGCCTCAGCGCCTGTTCTACTCGGCTTTCCAAGGCTCGAGGTAGCAAGAGTTGAGTAAATGCCACCACGACCAGGACTGCGATTAATAGCCAAGCAACTACCGAACGCAACCCCATCCCCCCTGCCCTGCGGGATTACCCCTCGTTTATTCAACCATCTAAATACCAACAAATGAATCCACTAAGACCATAGGCACTATTTGCTAGCGCTGTTTGTGCCAACGCAAGTAGGCCTCGATGAATGGGTCCAATTCGCCATCCATGACGGCCTGCACATTGCCAGTTTCATAGTCGGTACGATGGTCTTTTACCATAGTATAGGGGCAAAATACATAAGAACGAATCTGACTGCCCCAGGCAATCTCCCTTTGCTCGCCCCTTAACTGCTCCATCATGGCTTCCTGCTCTTCGAGCTTTTTCTCAAGCAATCGAGCCCGCAAAAGCTGCATCGCCCTCTCCCGGTTGGAGTGCTGGGATCTTTCCCCTTGGCATTGCACAACAATACCGGTGGGAATATGGGTAATGCGCACAGCCGAGTCAGTCTTGTTGACATGCTGGCCTCCGGCCCCACTAGCCCGATAGGTGTCGATCCTCAGTTCGGCCGGCTCAATCGTTATATCCCCATCACCTTCAACTTGGGGGATCACATCCACAGAAGCAAAGGATGTATGCCTGCGGCCAGATGAATCGAAGGGCGAGATCCGCACCAAACGGTGGACGCCTTTTTCCGCTTTAAGATACCCAAAAGCGTTTTCGCCCTTAATCAAAATGGTGGCATTCTTGATGCCTGCCTCATCCCCGGGCATTAGATCGATAATATCTGCGTCAAATCCCCGCTCTTCCACCCAGCGACTATACATTCTAAATAGCATCTCTGCCCAATCCTGAGATTCGGTGCCACCGGCCCCAGAGTGAATAGTTAGATAGGCATCACTACTGTCATGATCACCATCTAGCAATGTGGTCAGCTCCAATTGCTCGATTGTCCGATTAAGCCCATCTAACTCGGTCTGCACTTCTACAATGGTTGCTTCGTCCTCTTCAGCTAAGCCCAGCTCAAGCAACACTTCCAGATCATCCAGAGCATCGCTCACTTTTCGCCAATTTGTCAGAGGGTGTCTGACACTATTTAGTTTCTTGATCACTCCTTGAGCTGCATCGGGATCATCCCAAAAACCGGCCTCGGCCATAATCTCTTCATATTCGGCTACTTGTTTCTCTCGGCCGGCAACGTCAAAGATAGCCCCCCATTTCCTTAACTTTCCTCTGCAAATCTACCAACTGCTCCTGTATAACCGGAATCTCAACTTCCCAAATCACACCTCGTGCTCCTTCCACCGGCATTACTGCCCACAGCATTTCTTATACTTCTTGCCACTACCACAGGGACATGGGTCATTGCGCCCTACCCGCTCCACCCGGCGCTGAGTAGTAGGGACAGGTTGTGCCCCACCATGGTCATCACGATTAGTCACAGCTTGACTTAATCGATCCTCCCTAGGTTGCTCTTCCCTCACTAGCTGGACCCGGAAGAGGAGTTGCACAACATCCTCCTGCATCTCGTCCATCATCGCCTGGAACATTTCGTAGGCCTCGAATTTGTACTCCATGAGGGGATCCCTTTGTCCATAAGCCCGAAGCCCGATACCTTCCCTGAGGTCATCCATGGCCCGCAAATGCTCCATCCATTTGCTATCCATGACCCGTAGAAGTACAATCCTCTCTAACTCCCGGAGCTCTTCAGAACCAAGCTGGGCCTCCCGCTCGGCATAAGCAGCTAGCAAGCGTTCCTCCAGAAGCTGACGGATAGCTTCCCGTTCCTTGCCCTGTAACTCCGTTTCCTCAATCTTGATTGTATGGTTAGCTAAGACAGCGACATGATTAGCAAGGCCAGCCAGATCCCAATCTTCTGCAAAGGTCTTCTCATCGGCATATCGATCTAAGGCCATATCCACCTGCCGCTTGAGCATATCCAGGATATTTTCCCGAAGATTTTGATCCCGCAAGACTATATGTCGCTGACCATAGATGGTCTCCCGCTGTTGATTCATCACATCATCGTACTCTAGGACTTGTTTACGCATATCAAAATGATAGGCTTCCAGTTTCTTCTGTGCCCCTTCAATGGCGCGACTTATCTGGGGATGCTCAATGGCTTCATCTTCAGCCCAGCCCAGTCTATCCATAATGGCCCCTACCCGCTCTGAGCCAAAAAGGCGCATCAGATCATCTTCCAGCGAAACGTAAAAACGGGAAGACCCAGCATCCCCTTGCCTGCCTGAGCGACCCCGTAATTGATTATCAATGCGGCGGCTTTCATGGCGTTCACTGCCAAGAATGTGTAGACCACCTAGCTCATTGACTCCTTCACCCAGTATGATGTCAGTACCCCGCCCAGCCATGTTGGTGGCAATGGTCACTGTACCCCGTTGCCCTGCTTCTTTGACAATCTCTGCCTCTCGTTCATGATGCTTAGCATTGAGCACGGAATGGGGAATACCCCTCTTCTTGAGCATATCGCTGAGCATCTCCGACTTCTCAATGGAGATGGTCCCCAGTAGGACCGGTTGCCCCTTAGCGTGCAACTCGGCGACCTCTTCCACGATGGCAGCATACTTTGCATCAGCTGTTCTATACACTGCATCGGGGTAATCGATGCGGATCATGGGCTTATGGGTAGGAATCACAACTACATCCATGCCATAGATCTTCTGAAATTCAGCTTCTTCCGTAGCCGCGGTACCGGTCATGCCTGCCAACTTGTCATACATCCGGAAATAATTCTGAAAGGTAATCGAAGCTAAGGTCTGACTCTCCCGCTCAATCTTCACATTCTCCCTTGCTTCAATTGCTTGATGTAAACCATCACTGTAGCGTCGGCCATGCATTAACCGGCCAGTGAACTCGTCAACAATCAACACTTCGCCATTTTGCACAACGTAATCACGATCTCGCCTAAATAGGTTAGCCGCTTTAAGGGCTTGGTTAAGATAATGATTTAACTGAAAATGCTCCTCATCAAATAGGTTGTCAATACCTAGAAGCTCCTCAACCCTAGCTACACCTTCCTCAGTCAAAGTTACAGTTTTGGCTTTCTCATCCACTGCATAGTGAGTTTCTGGTTTAAGTCGGGGAACTAATCTAGCAAACCTATAGTACAACTCCGGGGCTTCCTCTGAGGGTCCCGAGATAATCAAAGGTGTCCTGGCTTCATCGATGAGGATGCTATCTACCTCGTCGACGATGGCGTAATGCAAAGGTCGCTGCACCATATGATCGGCATATAGCACCATATTATCCCGCAAGTAATCAAAACCAAATTCATTATTAGTGCCATAGGTCACATCAGCGTTATAGGCGGCCCGGCGCTCATCATAATCCAGCCCATGGACAATCGTGCCCACCGATAGTCCCAAAAACCGATAGATACTGCCCATCCACTCAGCATCCCGACGGGCTAGATAATCATTGACGGTAACTAGATGCACACCTTTCCCAGTTAGGGCGTTGAGATAAATGGGTAAAGTGGCGACCAAGGTCTTGCCTTCCCCTGTCTTCATCTCCGCAATGCGGCCTTCATGAAGTATGATACCACCCATTAGCTGTACATCAAAATGGCGCATATCGACGGTACGGCGGGCTGCTTCCCTAACAACAGCAAAGGCCTCAGGTAATAGATCATCAAGGGATGCCCCCCGCTCAAGGCGCCCCCTAAACTCCCCTGTTTTGGCCTGCAACTCATCATCTCGTAGAGCCTGAATCTCCGGCTCCCAACTATTGATTACTTCAGCCTGCTGCTCCAGGCGTTTGATTTCCTTTGTGTTGGTATCGAGGTACTTGCGCAAGAAACCTAACATGATGGCCCATCCTTTCCATTTAGCTTCCATGAGCCCTAGTGACTTTCCCCCATCTAACATTTACTATACCACAACTGCCCTTACAGGGAAATGCACGGGAAAATCTCAGGCCGATGATGGGCTAGTCAGATGCTAGAATGATTCCAAGATTAGATACAGGAAGGGTGGACAGAAAACTGTCCACCCTAAAGCATACATGAACATGTCGGCAACAGATAACTAGAAATGGGGCTCGATGAGACCGTAGTCACCACTGCGCCGCTTATAAACCACGTTGGCCTCTTCAGTCTCCGCGTTTGCGAACACGAAGAAGTCATGACCTAACAGCTCCATCTGCAAAATCGCCTCTTCCACAGACATGGGCTTTATGGCAAAGCGTTTCGTCCTTACCACCCGTGGTGGAGTCAATTCATTATCTTGTCTGGTCTCACTACCTCCTAGAGCACCATTACTGGCCAGCTCTCCAAGGCTAGGTCCTTGTTGACGTTTTTGGAATCGGGTCTTGTACTTACGTACCTGACGCTCAATGCGGTCTACAGCTTCGTCGATGGAGGCATACATATCCGATGTTTTGCCTTCACCTCTAACTAGTAAACCACCAACCTGGAGGGTGATCTCCGCAACGTGAAACTCTCGTTCAATACCCAAAACTACTTCAGCTAGGGGTTCACGTGGCTCATCAAAGAATTTGGCCAACTTCTTGATCTTCTTCTGCGTGTATTCTCGTAAAGAAGGGGTAATGTCCAGATTCTTGCCTTTTATGATTACCCTGATTGCGTCTACAGCCACTCCCACCAACTCCTTTGAGTTTGGATTGACCGACCTAGGTTTATATTTCCCCAAAGTGCCACTAATCTCCTGCAGGTACAATCATCACCAAAAGGTCGCCACCTTATATTTACCCCAATACAGCCGAGGATACACCAAATAAAATCAAAAACCCCACAGATTATGCAACTCTGTGGGGTACTGTCAGCGATATTTAATTGACTCTCAGACTTTTACAACGTTGGCAGCCTGTGGGCCCCTTTCGCCTTCAACAATGTCGAACTCTACTTCCTGCCCCTCGTCCAGGGTTTTGAAACCCGTGTCCTGGATAGCGGAAAAGTGTACGAATACATCGCCACCGTCTTCCCTCTCAATGAAGCCGTAGCCCTTCTCCGCGTTGAACCACTTAACTTTGCCTAGCATTACTACGCATTCCTCCTAAAGATTTCTCCAACTCTTAAGGTAGCAAACAAGGCCAAGAACAAGGGGGCTTGCATAGGGCCCGATGTTGCCCAGTAACAGCAACGCCTAAGAGTTTCTAACTTTCGCACTAATGGTATCATACCCTAATTAAACCTGTCAAGAGGATAAATGATGTTCATCAAGTTTCAAGCGTTTTTCTGCCCAACTGACCAAAAAAGATATACTTTTTGTCATAATTAGGTAGATGATTGCGATCTGGATGTAGATCTCAAAGGGCCGGTAAAACCTGGTCACATTAATCTGGCCTTTGCGCAAAAGCTCCTCTAAGGATATAACAGCCACCAATGATGAATCCTTCAGCAACGCAATAAATTCATTTCCCAAGGGCGGTATTATCCTGCGGAAGGCCTGGGGCAACACCACATATTGCATGGTTTGGCTACTGGTCATACCCAGGGATCTAGCTGCCTCCATTTGGCCTTTATCAATGGATTGAATCCCGGCCCTGACAATTTCCGCCACATATGCACCACTATTTAAGCCCAGGGCAGTAAGTGCCGCGGCCCAGTTAGACAAACGCAGACCTAATTGGGGCAGCCCCATGTAGACTACAAAGATCTGTACCAACAAAGGCGTTCCCCTAAAGAAATCCACATAAGCCCCGGATAACAGGCTG
>JAAZMF010000219.1 GCA_012798955.1 Bacillota bacterium
ATACTATGGTTCTCGACCTTACAGTAAATCAAGACATCACCGCCGTTCACCCAAGTTACGGTCTGATTAAGCTCAAACCCAAGGCTACGATTTTGGCCATGGGCTGTAGAGAACGGACCCGGGGAGCCTTGAGCATACCAGGCACGAGACCGGCTGGTGTTTATACGGCTGGGGCCGCACAGCGTTTTGTTAACATGGATGGATATATGCCAGGTAAGCGGGTTGTGATTCTAGGCTCCGGAGATATTGGTCTCATCATGGCTCGGCGTTTCACATTAGAGGGTGCCGAGGTGGAGGCTGTGGTGGAAGTTATGCCATACCCCGCGGGATTAGCCCGGAATATTGCGCAATGCCTAGAAGACTTTGATATACCCCTCTATCTTCGCTCAACTGTCACAAAAATCCACGGCCATCACCGGGTTGAAGGTGTAACCGTGAGTGAAGTAGACAGTGCGTGGCAGCCTATCCCCGGCACTGACAGATATATACCCTGTGATACACTGCTACTATCTGTCGGCCTTATACCAGAAAACGAACTCTCTGAGTCGGCCCAAATCCCCTTAGATAACCGCACGGGGGGAGCTATCGTTGACGAAAATCGGGAAACCCTTGTCCCTGGCATCTTTGCTTGTGGCAACGTGCTTCATGTCCATGACTTAGTAGATTACGTCAGCGATGAGGCGGAAATCGCCGGCAGCGCCGCGGCTAGACACGCTCTCCAAAGTCGGGATCCTAAGGCAATTCAGCCAAGCAGAGATGGCGTTCAAGGTAGACATGATGGAGTTAAGCATGGGTCCCAGAACGCAGATAGAGAGCGTAAATGCGGCCAGATAGTCGTTAAGCCTGGGGACAATGTCCGCTATGTCTTGCCTCAGCGCCTGACACCCGGTGTGGAGACAGAGCTTTATCTAAGGGTAACTGAACCAATGGATGCGATTACTCTAGAACTAAGTGGGGTCCATCTTGCTCGCAAACGTTTAGTGAGACCTAGTGAGATGCTAAAGATTGGGCTTAAAAGGGAGCACTGGGAGAAACTTAGGCAGGTAGATGGCGAGACTGCCAGAGAACTAATCCTGACTGCAAAACTGCAACCTGTGCGGCCTAAGGTGGCGCAAGTGAAAGGGGTGCGACAATGAGCAAAGACGGCACTATGGTGAAAGAGCGTACTCGGAAAATGACTTGCATCGTCTGCCCAACCGGCTGTCAGCTAGAGATAGGTACTGGCGCCGATGGCGCGGTCCAGATCAGTGGATCTCAATGCCGCCGAGGAGAAGAATATGGCAGAAATGAAATCCTCAACCCTGTAAGGGTGCTGACTACTACGGTGAAAATCATCGGTGGTAGCTTACCTCTATTGCCGGTTCGAACTACCCGGGCCATTCCCAAAGGGTATCTCGATAAGGCCATGGTAGCGCTAGCTGATGTAGAAGTGAAGGCGCCGGTCAGTACTGGAGATGTGATCGCAGCTAACCTCCTAGACACTGGTATTGACGTAATTGCTAGCAGGGATATGGATCTGGTCTAGCTCTATCTGTCGGTGGTGACGGATCAAGCATAAAGAAGTGACGGATTAATATTCAAGAGCTGATCAGTTCGACGTAAAGGGTGGCATACCTAGGGTATCGCCACCCGGTTTTAATTTCCACATAGAAAAAGCAATCAACTATTCTAGATCATGTTGATCAGGGTAGGGATTTATGTGAACAAGCACATCGCCCACCGACGGCAATGCCTCCCTCAGTGTGCCCTTCACCCGGGCTGCGATATCGTGGCCCTCCTCCACGGTCAACTGCTTATCTACACTAACCTTCAAATCCACAACATAGTGGGGACCATATTGCCGGACTCGCACATCATCTACATGCTCAACGCCATGGATACTACCTACATGATCCTGGACTTCTTCCCGTAGTGTGCTATGGACTTGCGCATCCATGAGTTCATCCAAAGAACTCCGAAAGACATCAATCCCCATCTTCACAACAAAGACGGCAACTACTGCGGCTGCTAGAGGATCTAGCACCGGAAAGCCCCATGTAGCACCTAATACACCGAAAAACGCCGCGACCGAAGAAAAAGCATCAGAGCGATGATGCAAAGCATCAGCCACTAACGCAGGGCTGTTGATCTTTTTGCCCACAGCTACAGTGTAGCGATACATGGCCTCCTTAGTCACTATGGAAAGCAGGACTGCCCAAAGTGCGATGCTACTAGGCGCAGCGTAAGCACCGGAGGTAAGTTGCCTTAGTGATGAAAGCCCCATACTCATACCTGCGATCACAAGGATAACAGAAAGCACTTTAGCCCCAATGCTTTCTGCGCGACCGTGGCCATAGGGATGCTCGGGATCAGGGGGCAGCTCCGAAATGCGCATACTGTAGAGTAC
>JAAZMF010000220.1 GCA_012798955.1 Bacillota bacterium
GGGAGAGTGGTTATCCACGATTTAGGGTTGTATGGATGATAATCTCCTGGGGTATAATACCTTGGTTTGTAGGGCGGATGTAAGCAGTTGACGGGACTCCCTGATTTGTTTATAATAGCTAGGTGAGTGAGACCTCACTCACCTAGACTTTGAAAAAGGCTGCGGCCAGACGAAAGGGGGGAAGGGGATCATGGCTCCGCGACAAGACAAGCGAGAGGACATTCGGGAGGCGGCCATTAGGGTGATTGCGGCCCACGGGTATCACTATGCTACTACTGACAAGATAGCTGAAGCCGCAGGGATCGCGGTGGGGACTATTTACAACTATTTCCGAAATAAGGAGGAAATTCTAGAGTACATTTTCCAGGTGGAGGTTGAAAAGCGATTCCGGTACTATGATGCCCTATCAGTCAAGGATATTCCAGCTTTGGACAAATTGCGTCAGTTACTTACTATGCACTTTGCTGAGATTATGGTAGAGCCTGCTGTAGGTCAAGTTATGGTGCGGGAGAGGTATTCACCTGCGGATCAGCAATTGCCGGGTATCAAGGAGTTTATCTTGGGTGTACCTATGCGTTTAGAGAAGCTTTTGGATGAGGCAGTTAGTAATGGGGAGATTCGTCCTTGTGATACTGCCATCGTGGCTATAGCACTGTGGGGTTCTGTGGAGGCTATTGCCAGTAAGGCAGTTTTTGAGGCAGACTCCAAGCGGCAGAGGTGGTTGCTTTCCCAAGCACCTAGTGAATTGCTTAGTCTGTATTGCGAAGGGATGAAAGCAACAAAGTAGGTTCTAGCCCTGGATTAACAGCGTGTGGGAGTGAAGGTAGATTCTTGTCTGCGAGTATGAGTGAGGGCTCACTCAGAAAAAGGGGAGAAAAATGTGGACTTATTGGGGAGATTAGTGCGCCGTCATCCTAGGCAGATCGTTATCGTTGTTTTACTACTAACAGTGTTCTTTGGGTACCAAGCCCGCTCGGTGAGTGTAACTACGAATATTAAGGACTTTTTCCCAGCGGAGCATCCCCAGGTGCTTACCTATGAAGCCGTCGAGGAGACCTTTGGAAGTGCGGAGTTCATTATGGTGGCAGTGAGTGCACCTGATATCTTCCAGCAAGGCACTTTGACCCGTATTCAGCAGATCACAGGGGATCTTGAAGCCTTGGCAGGCGTTACCCGGGTGCGAAGCATTACCAACATCGAAGAAGTGAGGGGGAGCGACTGGGGGATTGAAGTTGCGGCCCTTATAGATAACATACCCACGGAAGCCGAAGAGCTCGCCACTTTGCGAAACAGGGTTTTGGCTGATCCCATGTATGCTGGTAGTATTGTATCTTCTGACGGGACAGCTGCTTTGTTAGTAACGGAAGTGGATCCTGGAGCAGATTCTATTAGTGTAGCCGCTGCAGTGGAGGACTTAGTAGGAAATTACAGGGGCCCAGAGACACTATATGTTACTGGAACACCGGTACTTAACCATGTATTGGCTAAATCCATGGTGGCAGACTTGAGGGTGTTATTTCCCATAGTGTTGCTTTTGGTGGCGGCTGTGCTCTTCCTGCATTTTCGCGATCTTAAGGGAGTGTTGTTGCCCTTTGCCACGGTGATCATCAGTGTGGTGTGGACCGTGGGTACGATGGGGATTTTGGGCAAGCAGCTTTCCCCACTAAATGCCGTTATGCCAGTAATATTGGTCAGTTTGGGTAATGCCTATGGCATTTATGTAATCGATAGATATCGGGATGAGCTAGGTGGAGGGCTGTCATCTTCTGAGGCGGTAAGCAAGACTTTGCTATCAGTGGGCGTAGCAGTGACTATGGCCGGGGCCACTACTGTTGCTGGTTTTGCCTCAAATATCACTAGCACCATCACTCAAATGCGGGATTTTGGCATCTTTACCGGGTTCGGTGTTCTAGTTGCTCTAGTGATCTCGCTAGTCTTTATCCCGGCGCTTTTGGTTCTCAAAGGCGATGATAGCAGAAAGCATAGGTCTTCGGGAACTTCCGAGCGCCAAGTATGCAAGCCTGGTCTTATGGATCGGGGATTGCAGGTGGTCGCCGAGCTGGTCATTGATAAAAGCACTGTTGTGCTAGTGGTGGCCTTAGGTTTGGCCATGGTGGTTGCGCTAGGTGTTCCCCGGATTTCCACAGACAGCAATTTCTTTAATTTCTTCCATCCTGATAGTCAACCGAGGCAAGCCTACGATTTTGTGAGGGAGAAATTCTCCGGTTCAGAAAGTGTAGAGATTGTTATCCGGGGTGACATCCAAGATCCCGCGGTACTGCAGGCCATGGAGCACCTTCAAGATGACCTTGAGCTTACAGGGCTTGTGGGTAAGCCTCAATCAGTAGTTAATCTCCTATCCAGGACCAACCAGGCACTCAATGACGGAGATCCCACCATGGAGGTGTTACCTTCGGGCAGGGAGCTAGTCGCCCAATATCTACTGCTCTTGGAAATGAATAGCGAGGGCTTACTAGACAAATTCTTGACAATCAATTATCAGGAGGCAAGGATCCAAGCCTTGGTCAAGGACTCCAGTGCTGTTGGTACTGAGCTACTGTTTGGTCACATAGAGGAGGCTGCAGCCAAGTATTTCGGACACCTCGATGTCGAGGTCACCAAAACTGGGATCATTGTCTTGATGGACACTATGTCCAAGATGATCATCCAAGGGCAGATCTATAGCCTGGTCTTCTCCTTAGTCGCTGTGTTTTTCATCGTAAGATTTCTCCTGGGTTCCTGGGAGGGCAGTTTTTTAAGTCTTTTACTCATCGCATTGGCGGTTCTAGCAAATTTTGGTCTCATGGGGTGGGGCAAGATTGCGCTAGATATTGTTACAGTCCTGATTAGCAGTATTGGCATCGGGGTGGGGGTAGACTACTCCATCCACATCTATTCACGGTATCAGGAGGGGCGGCGGAGGGGTCTAGGTCTTGAGGTGGCTATCAAAGAAGCGGTCACCACTACCGGGCGAGCTATAGTCTGTAATGCTGGCGCTGTGGTATTGGGATTTGCTATCTTGCTTTTCTCATCTTTTCCGCCCTTGCGCTACTTTGGCAGTCTGGTGACAGTGACAATGCTAGTAGCCTCAGTAGGCTCCCTTACGATTCTGCCTGCATTAGTGATTTTGCGGGGGCGACGGCGGCCCGTAGCTGAGAGAAAGGAGGGTCAAGAAGAGATTACTAGTTGAGAACGCCAAAGGCACAGAATAGGCGGTTACGGATGTGGGTGCCAAAAGGCCCAAACATATTTGAAAAAGGAGCGATCAATAACATGGAATCGAAATGGAAGATAATGATATTGATATTTGCCATAGGTATCGGGGTTATTGCAGCTTTGCCTACTCCAAGCATGGCCACAGGTCTAAGCGGGCTTGAAATTATTGCCCAAGTAGATGAAACGATGCAAAGCGATAGCAAGATCATACAGGAGCGCATGATCATCGCCAACGCAGCCGGCCAGCAGAGAACTAGGGAAATCCAGGCGTGGAACAAACGCTCGGGAGATATAGACCATATGTTGGTGCGATTCCTGGCCCCAGCCGATGTAGCCGGAACTAGCTTTCTCATGTCAGATGATGATATGTGGCTATATCTGCCTGCATTGGGAAAGGTACGGCGCATAGCAGGCCATGCCCGCAAAGGTAGCTTTATGGGAAGTGATTTATCCTATGAAGACATGGAATCACTAGGTAGCATAGGATTTGCTGTGGACTATGAAGCCAAGCTCATGGGTCAAGGGAAGATGGCCGATGAAGATGTTTATATTCTGGAGTTGGTATCTAGAGAAACCGGGGCTTCCTATAGCAAGTTGGATATGTGGGTAAGCCAAGAGACCTTCTTGCCCCGGCGTATTGAGTATTATGACAACGATGGAAAGCTCCTCAAAGCTCTGTCTACGTATGAGATAAGAGAGGTGCAGGGGCGCTGGGTTGCTGGCAAGATGCAGATGCAAAATGTTCAGACGGGGACCAAAACCACTCTAGAGGTAACTGATGTGGAGTTTCAAGTGGATATTGATGATGACATCTTCACCACCCGTAGCCTAGAAAGGGGAAGATAAGATGCGGATCGCTCCTATGAGCAGGTGGCTCTTATTTGGATTCATTGGCATACTTCTCACTTCCAGCACAGCTTATGGCCAGGCGCCACACATAGGTGGTAAATGGGAGATGGAGTTAGTAGGTTGGATGGATCGGGACCCAGTGCAACTATCTGGTGATGGTACTTTACATGTGGATATTGTCCATTACACAGATCCAGTGACCCTTAATGTGAATCTTAAGGCCGAAAGCAGTATGGCCAGTGAGGGGGGGCCAGTACTGCAGATAGATCAAGCCTATGTAGATTACATGGCACAAGACTATGACTTACGGTTAGGTAAGCAGAGGGTCAATTGGGGTACAGCAGTAGGCTTTAACCCTACCGATGTAATCAACCCCATAGATATCACCGATCCTATGAACGACAAATTAGCTAGCTGGGCCATCAAAGGTCAGTACTATTGGGGTCCGTCCATGGAGCTAACCGGTGTTTATCTGCCCTTCTTCCATCCAAGCGTAGATGCCATCCCTGGCAACCCCAACATAAAGGTATTATCCCC
>JAAZMF010000221.1 GCA_012798955.1 Bacillota bacterium
AGGGATGCCGCAGATCCGTATTCATGATAGTAAATGCCAAGGAGGTGTTAGGTGTGTCTACGGTTTTGGAGGTAAAAGAGTTACAGACGTTTTTCCACCTAGATGAGGGTATAGTCAAGGCCGTTGACGGTGTTAGTTTCACACTAGAAAGAGGCAAGACCTTGGCCATCGTGGGTGAATCTGGCTGCGGCAAGACCATGACTGGGTTCTCGATTATGCAATTGGTCCCTAAGCCTGGGAAGATTGAGGGAGGCGAAATCTGGCTCAATACTCCTAACGGAGGACGGAGGAACCTTTTGGCGTTGGCTCCGGAAAGTGCCGAAATGCATAGTATTCGTGGCAAGGATATTGCTATGATCTTCCAAGAGCCTATGGCTTCCCTTAGCCCGGTTCATACTGTCGGATTCCAGATCATCGAGGCCATTCAAACCCATCAAGCCATGTCGAAAAACGACGCTAGGACGTTGGCCATCGAACTATTGGGAGAGGTGGGTATACCAGATCCCGCCCAAAGGGTGGACTCGTATTCATATGAATTATCTGGTGGCATGAGGCAAAGAGCCATGATTGCTAGTGCTTTGGCGTGCGATCCGGCTATCTTGATAGCTGATGAACCTACCACAGCGGTAGATGTGACTATCCAGGCTCAGATCTTGCGGTTACTCCGTCAACTTCAACGGGAAAAAGGTACAGCCATCATGCTTATCACCCATGATTTAGGAGTAGTGGCCTCTATGGCCGACGATGTCGTTGTTATGTACCTCGGTGGAGTGGTGGAATCTGGGCCCGTGGAGAATATATTCGCTGAGCCTAAGCATCCGTATACGGTGGGGCTGATTCGTTCGACTCCCGTCTTGGGTAAGGGCAAGATTAGTGAATTAGAGACTATTAAGGGCTCTGTACCTAGTCCCTTTGAACATGTGAGTGGTTGTCGGTTTCACCCCCGCTGTGATTCCTTTATACCGGGTAAGTGTGATGTTGGCATGCCACCCCTTGTATGGCTAACTGAGGAACACTCCACCGCATGTTGGCTTTATGAAGAGCTGGCAGATAGTAAAGCTACAGGACAAAAACTGAGTAAAGTGGGGGGTGAGGGCTAATGGCTAATAAGCAAGAGCTTGCCGATGCAAGAGTATTACTTGAAGTTGAGGGGCTGCAGAAGTTTTTTCACCTTAGGAAGCGCCGGTTCCGAGGGACCCCCACCGTAGTCAAAGCAGTAGACGGAGTTAGCTTTACCATGAGAGAAGGAGAATTTCTCGGCATTGTTGGTGAGTCTGGCTCGGGAAAGACCACCCTAGGGCTGTCAGTGTTAAGAGCCCATGCTCCCACTGCTGGGAAAATCATGCTACATTTGCCTGAGCAATCCTACGATCTAGCCCAGTTATCTGGTGAAGAGCTTAGACCTTTGCGCAAGGAAATGCAGATGATTTTTCAGGATCCCTTTTCCTCTTTGAATCCTAGAATGAGTATCCTAGATATTGTATCGGAACCGCTAAGATTGAATGGTATCAATACTGGGGTGGAAGAGGCCGTCAGGGACATGCTGGTTCAGGTAGGTTTGAGCCCAGAGATCATGCTTCGCTATCCCCACGCTTTTAGTGGAGGGCAGAGGCAACGGATCGCGATAGCTAGGGCGTTAATCCTAAACCCTCGCATTATCGTGGCCGATGAATGCACATCGGCACTAGATGTGTCGGTGCAAGCTCAGATCTTGAAACTGTTAGAGGGTCTACGCAGGTCCCATAATGTATCATTTTTATTTATTTCCCACAATCTTGCCGTCATAGAGTATTTGTGTGATCGTGTTTTGGTCATGTATCTAGGTCGGCTAGTGGAGACCGCCGACACAGAGGTGCTTTTCCAAACACCTAAGCACCCATATACGGCGGCACTTCTGGCCGCTGTGCCGAAGCCGGATCCCAGAGTGCGCAGTGACGATAAGGCTATCTATGATGGAGATATTCCGGATCCAGCCAATCCACCCCCGGGATGTGCTTTTCATCCACGGTGCCCACATGCCAAAGAGATCTGTATGAAGGTAGTGCCTAGTTTACGGGAAGTATCACCTGGGCATGAGGTTAGTTGTCATTTTGCTGATGATATCATCCTCGAGGGTGTAAAGATAGCTAACTAGGGTAAGGTGCTTTGGACGGTATTAAGGGGAGGATGGGTGCAATGAATATAGGTGTTACACTACCTATGGCTTTTTTGGCTGGTGATACGGAACCGAAGTTGAAAAGTATGGATTTGTGGGCTGATATGTATGGCACTCCAACGGCGTGTCTGGAGGCCATTAAAGAGCTGGGAGTGACATCCATAGAGCTAAGGGGCGTCACTAAACATACATGGCCTGCGGAACTGCGTCAAGCCATGGAGGTTATCCTAGATAGTGGCTTGATGCCCACCATCCATGCTTGGTTGCCAAGGGATTTTGCAGTTCTTAGAGCCCTTCTGGATGAAGCCGACGCTGCATTGTATAGACATGGTGTTACACGTACCGTTCCAGTTACAGTGCATGGCTACTCCTATGGTGAATCAATGCCTGAGGAGGAAGCGGCTCGAGACACTGTCTTGGGGCTTAAGACTCTGCGCTCTGAGCTTCAAGACCGCGATACCCGCTTTATACCGGCATTTGAGATCTGCCGTGATAAGGGCTCTGGTGGAGTGGGCAATTCTTTTGATTCTGTTTACCGGATTGCCTCTGAAGCAGGGTTTGAAGAGCTTGGCATATGCTGGGATGTGGGCCACAGCCTGTCTAATCATCTATATCAGGGGCATGTCTTAATGCCTCCGACTGAGTTTGTCGAGCAAGTTGTTCATACACACATACATGGTGTGGGGACCAATAAACGGACTCATTCATATTTTAGTCCCGGTGATGCCTATATAGCGGATTGCATTAGTTTACTTAAGGAAGCGGGCTATCAAGGTATCTATAATCTAGAGCTTTATCCAGATCGCTGGGGTGAGAACTCGATGGTCAGTAGGGCGAAATTTGAGAAAACCATCGTGGGTTTGAGAGATATGGGTGGTGGATAGAGGAAGCGGGAATGGTAGAAGGTGCCCGGGGCGGGCGGAGTGTTCGCCCCAGGCAGTTCTTTGCTATTTGTCACACTTCACCGGCAGGCGCAACACATCACTCAGCAACAACGCGTTGGGGACTAACAGAATCTCGCCTTGTCTGTCGAGTTCAGCAACTGTAAGGGAAATCCGTAG
>JAAZMF010000030.1 GCA_012798955.1 Bacillota bacterium
CCAGTGAGGAATCCGCCGGCAAAGGCGTCTCCTGCGCCGAGGCGATCCACGGTGATCAAAGTCCCTGTTTGCTCCGCTGCGTATGTCTTCCCATGGGATGAACAGACTACCCGCCAAAGGGCACTGGAGTCAGGCACAGGTCCATACACTAAACAGACTGTGGGAATACCTAGCTCATCACTGATCCTTAGGGCGAGCTCCTCGCCGGGAGGCTTCGAAAAGCCCAAAACATCAGCGGCATCGCCACCAGAGGTAAATAGGATACTCACATAGGGGAAATATTCCCGCAGAACTCTTTCGGCCGTCTTGGTATCCCAAAGCTTACTCCGATAGTTAATATCAAAGGCAACTAGCTTCCCAGCGCGATGGGCTGCCTTAACAGCCGCCAATGTAACCTCATGGGCACTAGGGCTAAGGGCAGGATTGATACCACTAGCCAAGAATATCCTGGTATTAGCAACAATACTAGCCCAATCAAAATCCACCATGGTAACATTGGCAAAAGCCGAATTAGCACGATCGTAATAGGCAACCCCCGGGCGGGGAGGCGCGTTATTTTCAAAGAAATACAGACCCTGTCGATCGGTATCAGAGTACTTTATATGAGAAACATCAACACCTTGCTCCCGGCATTTGTTGACTATATAATGTCCCAAAGGGTTATTAGCAACCTTAGACACGTAGGACACCCTGAGGCCCAATCGTCTAGCCGCCACCGATACATTTAACTCGCTACCAGCAGGATACATGGTTAAGGCAGCAGCCTGCTCGATGACCTCTGGACCCGGAGGCGATAGACGCACCAACGTTTCCCCAAAAGTGACTAGATCGAACACGAGATTGTCAGCCTCCTCCAAAGCTCCGATGCGTCTTAAGCCAAGATCATGTGGGGCGGAAGATATCTTTGACAAGAATCACCGGTGTCCCGGCATCGGAAGATCCGCTCACCAAGTCAGCTAAGCTGGCCAAAATGTCTGTCATCCTCCTGGGAGTAGTACCTTCTGTTTCCATGCTATCAGATCCAAGATCCTGTTCTCTGGCGGCCTGGATAGCGGCTTCAATCTCAGAAACGGCTCTACCCTCGGCATGGAGTTTATCTGCCAGCATCTTGTATTTAACACCACCACGGATACAATTGTCTAAACCGGCGGTATGGCCGAAGGTGGTCACAGGGTCAGCCAATTCATAGATTCCTGTCCCCGGGTCTTTATAAGCACCATCACCATAGATGAGCACCTCGACCTTGCGACCTGTACGCTTTAGAATTTCCGCCTGAACATCCCCGGTAATTTGATCACCATCCCGGGGAAGCAGCTTTAGCTTGCCAGCACTAGACATGTTACTGCCCAAAAGGCCCCATTTACTAGACACAGCCCCTCGGTTACAAATGTCCTGTAGCGTAATACAGTTCGGGAAAACCTCCTGCAACTTGGCCTTGGTTTGTTCCCTGGTACGGATATCTGCTACGATGATGCCCTCAGGCTTTTCGCCAAGGATAGTCAAGGGATCATTGCCATAGATAATTACAGGCTCGGCTCCCTGCGTTCTAATCACATCGGCGTAATAGGCACCATAGTCGATCTTGGTCACAGGATGGAGGAGCATCTCGCTGGGTATGTCCCCATGGCGCAGTACACTATCTGGCCCACCCTGGCCCTTCACATAGGCGGGGTCTATCACTTGATTGCCCACCTCATCCTGGGGGTAGGAAAGCTGTACAATGACTTTGCCCCGGTTAACCGCCTTACTTAATCCCTCTAAGGTAACACTGAACCGGTTACGGCTGGCAATGGGAAAAACAACCCCAAGGGTAGCTGTGGGCTCAAGACTAAGCTTTGCCCTAACCTCCTCTGCCACTTGGTCGGTGGTAACGATATTATCTTGGACTCGGGCCACAACCGATTCAGTGATGCAGATCACATCACCGTCATGCAAAAGCCCATCCCGGTCCAAATCCTCAGCCCGCCCTGCTATGTCACCAACCAAATCGCTTCCTGGCAAGAAGACACCCATCTTAAGCCCAAAGGCAGCGGCACCGATATATGCAGGTAGTGTTTTCATTACAACCAAACCTCCAGTTTACCTTAAGCCTACTTGAACGCAGTCCGAGGTTCTAATTTCTTTGCTTAATAGAGGTATTCCTCTTTTTTGCCGGATATACCTTTGGCTAAGGCACAAGGGGTTACTATCTTGCTTTAATCATACTGGCATCAATACTAGTATCAATCATCTCGCCATTCTATGCGATGCACAGCCAACCACAGTGTGGCAAATGCCCAGACGGCAAGCACTATTAAAGCAGGCAGAGCTTTAATCGATGGCCATAATGCCATGATGCTTTGTGGCCCAATATTGATTTTCTTTATCGCGCCATTAATCTTTTTAACCTTATGATTCACATTATACATAGGCACATGGTTAAAGTCAATCATTTCCACGTGCGATTATTCCCACTAAAAGACACAGGATTTATGGATTTACCGTGGAAATCAAACATGGGTCAGACACATCAATCAGAAGATACTAAGTAGTAATGGCCAACTAAGGAGATCAGATACCACCATGGA
>JAAZMF010000222.1 GCA_012798955.1 Bacillota bacterium
ACTCCCGCTCGGCATGGTGAAACACATGGACAATCACATCTCCTAGATCCACTAACACCCAGCGGGCGTCATTGCCGCCTTCCCGTCTCTTGATCTTGAGTTCATCATCCTTAATCTCATCAAGAATGGCCCTAGTAATAGCCTGTAGGTGAACCATGGAATCAGCACTACAAATCACAAAATAGTCGGTCATGATGCTCACCGACCGCATATCCAACACCTTGATGTCTAGGGCTTTCCTGTCCGCGGCAGTTTGTGCCACCCGCAACGCTAGATTCTTAATATCCAGTACCATCTCTCCTTCCCTTGTTCTACTCCATATATTAACTATTTTATCTTTAGCTAGCCTCTTGCCACCCTTACTTCGTGACAACTCTCCGGAATAAAGTCAGGGGTTATCCCGGCTCGGACCTATAAAACATACGGGTTCAAAGTTGTGGCATGGGGAAATTCTCCCCTACGATTACCATCACATCGTAACGATTGCCCCCCCAAGCCACGATATCCGAATCCTCTTCATCGACAATTCTGGCCCCAAATATATCGGCAATCTGGGTACCTATATCCCGGCGAGCAGGACCTACAACAACTTCTGTTTCTCGATAGCCAAACCGCTGGGCATCACGGACATCCATCACCTGGTACCCTTGCTCCCTAAGCCGTGCCGCTGCATAGCCGGCGGCCCCCGTGGCACCACTGCCATTTAGTACTTGTATGGTTACCGGCTCTATACCCCAGATCAATTTGTCAACCATGGCCTGGGTAGCATCGGGATTGGCCACCCAATAGCTCACACCCCCAACCTTGTCTCCTACCCCAGGTATTAGAGCTGTGACTATGGATTCGTTGCTGAAATCCCGCATTGCCAAACCCAAACTCATCATCTGTGTAAAGGGTAAATTCGTAGACACACAATCCCACAACTGTAAACTTAGAGCAGGTACCTTCACAATGGTGGATGCCTGGAGCACTTCTTGGGCCAAGGCATGGATAAACTTCTGCTGACGACGGATGCGGCCACCATATTCACCTTGCGCTGGATCCACCAACGCCACATCGCCTAGACCATCGGCCCGAAAACGCACATAGGCTAAGGCATTTTCCCCATCTAGCCGCTGTAAGCCCGGGTATAGATTAATGTGAAGGTTCTGCGCGTAATCATCATACTTCATCCTGCGCTCCACATCGATCTCTACTCCACCCAAGATATCTACAATGCGCTTAAATCCTTCAAAATCCAATTTCACGTAATACTTTACTGGCACATCGAGAAACTGAGAGACGGTGGCCATGGCCAGTCGAGGACCACCATAGGCATGAGCTGCATTGACCTTGTCGTATCCTCTGCGCCCAGGTATCTGCACTCTAGTATCCCGGGGGATAGAAAGCAGTGACACACTACCTGTGGCGGGATCAATACTGGCTAAGATCATAGTATCGGTACGACCAAGCTCACCATCGCCGCCATCTATGCCTAAGATGAGCACATTCACCCTTTCGGGAGTATCTCGCAAGATCTTGCCTGAACTAGAACCAACCGGACGTCCATCACTATGCTGAAAAAGTTTTATACCCCTATTGTAAGTGTAATATGCAGTGCCTGCGCCCAGCAGAATCGCCACAACTACCAAAATACTGTAAAAAATTATCCGACGCCTCTTGCGTTCCCGCTTCAATCGCCGCTTTTCTTCGAGCTCTTGGCGCCTTAACTCCAGTTCCTCCGGTGTTAGCATGACCACACCTCCCCTCTCCCAAAGGTCTATTTCCACAAGACCCTGTGTTATTCAAGTAGCCAGTTCCGGGCGGCAACTGTACGGGGATGAATGAGTAACCCCCGTTCTATGACACGGATCAATGTGAGATCCATAGCCTGAACGAGGGCAGCAGCGAGGTCTTCCTTGGCTAGCTCCCGTAGCTCGTCCACTCCCGGAAAACTCCGCTGCGGCTCTAGGTAATCAGCCAAATAAATTATCTTTTCTAATAGTGACATATGGGCTCTACCAGTAGTATGGTAATAGATAGCCGCTAATATATCTTCATCTTCCACGCCAAACATCTCTTGGGCGAGCTTTGCACTAACTGGACCGTGCAATAGGCCTGTCTCACATCGCTCAACCTCATCCATAACTATACCAAATTCTAACACCCTGTTCAACAGGATATTCTTGGACTGGCTCTTACCACAATCATGCAACAGACCAGCTAGTTGGGCCTTCTCCACGGGTGCACCATACCTTTTGGCCAACTCACCGGCCACAGCCGATACTCCCAGGGAGTGGGCATACCGCTGAGGTGATAGTAGTGTTCTTAACTGCTCCAAAGTAAACTCATCTTGTGGCCCCAAAAGCCATCACTCCCCCAAAGACGCCATATCCAGGAGCTAGATCCCACAACACCAACAGCTCCTAACTGCTACGGCAAATGGCCTTGGTCGTTAGTGCCATATAAGCCTTCTCTTTGAATGTAAGTGGCCACCGCTTCCGGCAAGAGATACCGAATGGAT
>JAAZMF010000223.1 GCA_012798955.1 Bacillota bacterium
GCAGAAGGCATTGAGCTTAACGTGATTGAATTCACCGATTATGTGCAGCCAAACCTAGCTTTAGCCGAAGGAGAGTTGGATGCAAACTACTTCCAACACATCCCTTATCTTGAGACTTTTAGTGCCGACCATAGGCTTGATCTAACTTACATTACCAAGGTTCATATTGAGCCCATGGGTGGATATTCCCAAAAGCTTAAGGACATTAGCGAACTCAAGAACGGTGCCCGTGTTGCCATTCCCAACGATCCTGTTAACGGTGGAAGGGCGCTGCTACTTCTTGAAAGATATGATCTAATCAAGCTAGATCCTGCGGCTGGCATCACTGCCACTGCACTTGATATTATCTCCAATCCCAAGAACCTCAGATTTAGCGAGCTAGAAGCCGCTCAGCTCCCTAGAGTACTGCCTGATGTGGAGTTGGCCGTTATCAATACCAACTATGCCCTTGAGGCGGGTTTGGTGCCTTTGACCGATGCCTTGTTTATAGAAGATAGCGAGTCGCCTTATGTTAATGTCCTGGCTGTTCGAGCCAGTGATGTGGAGCGGGAGGATCTGGCGAAGCTATCTAAGGCTTTACTGTCAGATAAAGTAAAGGACTATATCCTTGACCAATACAAAGGAGCCGTTGTTCCTGCGTTCTAACTAGGAGATTACTACGCCTTAGGAGAATACAGTGGGTGGTGGTGAGGTGTTAACCACCCACTTTTCTATTTCTCATAACTAGAAGGAGGGCGTTTTGCATGACCCATAGAGCAGATATTGGTATCTTCGGCGGCTCAGGTTTCTACGAGTTTCTCCCCAACGTACGGGAAGTGTGGATTGAGACCCCCTATGGTCCACCTAGTGATCAGATAGCCTTGGCTACCATAGATGGGAAGCGAGTGGCTTTTCTGCCTCGTCATGGCAAGCATCATCATTTGCCCCCCCATAAGATTAACTATCGGGCCAACCTTTGGGCCATGAAGGAGCTAGGAGTCACTAGAATCATAGGTCCTTGCGCGGCTGGGAGCCTACAGCCTCACATCAAGCCAGGAGATTTCGTAGTAACCGATCAGTTTGTGAATCGCACTTGGGGCCGGGAAGATACGTTCTTTGATGGGCCCATTACGACTCATATCAGTGCTGCCGACCCCTATTGCGAGGAACTAAGGCAAATTGCCATCGGTGAGGGCAAAGCGCAGGGCATTCCCATTCATGAGCGCGGGACAGTGGTTGTCATCTCGGGACCGAGGTTTTCTACCCGGGCCGAAAGTCGTGAGTTTCAAAGCCACGGGTGGGAAGTTATCAATATGACTCAATACCCAGAAGGCATGCTTGCCCGAGAATTGGGTATTTGCTATGTGAATATCGCGCTAATTACGGATTATGATGCCGGACTAGAAGACGATCCATCGGTGGAAGCTGTAACCCATGAAGGGGTCCTCAAAGTTTTCCAGGAAAACAATCACAAATTGAAGGATTTACTTTATAAAATGATCACCACCATACCTTTGACTCGGGGTGAGCACTGTGGTTGTGCTGATACATTAAAGAATGCAAGGGGATAAAACTGGAATAAATTGGAAGCCGGGAAAAACCGGATTTACTAGCTCTAGCGTGGTTTCCTTAAAGGAATCAACCGATTTGTGCAGGACCCCTTGGCCCTAGTATCGAACTTGTGGTGGGAAGGTGCTAGCCGAGCAAAAGGAGTGTCATTTTGGCAATGCGTAGGCCTACACTGGATATGAAGGGCATAGATCAGATATTTCAGCAGACTGTTTCGGCTCTCCGCAGTGGACAGGAACAGATATTTGATATTGCGGAAGTGGCACGGGCCGAATATGAGAATCTGAAAGAGCAAGCCCATGAGATCGGGATGGAGGCGGCGGCTTGTGTAAAGCAGGTAGACCATCTTGAGAAGCAGCTTAAGGTCGCCAAGAAGCACTTGGCCCAAGTGAACCGAGATTTTCTCCAACATGATGAAGCCCAGATCAAGGTGGCCTATGATGAGGCCCAAGCCTTGCAGGTGGAATTGGCAGTTGCCCGGGAGCGAGAGACCGCCTTAAGGCGGAAACGAGACGAGCTAGAGCGCAGCATTCGCAAGCTCGGTGAGGTAGTCAAAAAGGCAGAAAACATGGTAAAACAAGTGGGCGCTGCCATGCACATATTGGCCGGAGATCTAGAAGATGCCCTAGTACAGATCGAGGATCTTCAGGAAAAATCAATTCTAGCTACACGGATTATTCAAGCCCAGGAAGATGAAAGGCGCCGGGTAGCGAGGGATATTCATGATGGCCCAGCTCAATCCATGGCTAATGTGGTGCTTAGGGCTGAGATCTGCGAACGGCTTTTGGATGTAGATCGGGACGAGCTAGCCCAGGAGCTCGCGGAGCTAAAAAGCACTGTGCAAAATACGTTGCTCGATACTCGCCGGATCATCTTTAATCTACGACCTATGGCCTTAGATGACCTGGGTCTGGCACCTACACTCCGACGATATTTGGAGTCGGTTCGGGAAGAGACAGATGCCAAAGTTGATCTAGTCATCCTCGGCAAGGAGCAACGCTTAGCGGAAACTGTGGAAGTAACAGTATTTCGCCTCATTCAAGAAGCCATTAATAACGCCCGCAAGCATGCCCGGGCTAACCGGATTTTGGTACGGGTGGAGTTTGCCGATTACCAAATCAATATGCAGGTTGAAGATGATGGACGCGGCTTTGATCTTGCTAAGGTCCGCCATCAAGCAAAATACGGGGAAAGCTTTGGATTGATGTCTATGGGGGAGAGGGCTGACCTTTTAGGTGGCACTCTCCGGATAGAATCCACTCTTGGGCGGGGTACCACGGTATCCGCCTGTATTCCGTTGGATTCTAATGGGCTCTAACTAACAAATAGGCCTTGGGGGGTTGTTTATTGGAACCGATTAAAGTACTTCTAGCAGATGATCACGCACTATTACGACAAGGTCTATGTCGCATCCTGGATATGGAGGAGGACATAGAGGTGATAGCCCAAGCCGCCGATGGGGAGGAGGCTGTGGCTTTAGC
>JAAZMF010000031.1 GCA_012798955.1 Bacillota bacterium
AATGCTCCACGCATATCAAAGCAATGCTGAATAAGGGTGCGGAGAGCTTCCTTGTCGTGGTCGTTGTCTTGATACGTTGATAGGAACACGTGCCCCAAGTCCAGCTGTTTTTGGTCGTCCATCCCGTTGATGGCCAGCAAACCCACTATCTTGCCATTTTCTCGCAAACAGGCAGCTAAATATTGGTCCCTCTTGGACATGTAACTGACAGACTCTTTGCATGCTTCCTCAGATGTACACCACTTGTCGAATGCCGGCCCCGGTGCAGTCTGCCAATCGAGGCCAAGCTCTTGGAAGTCCCGCCAGTCTTCCGCCGTGAATCGCCTGAGTATGAGCCGCTCAGTTTGGATCAACCCCATGTCTGCTCCTCCTCTTGTCCGTGCAGTTGGTTATCACCAAGGGCTACCATCAACTTCTACCCTCGGTTACAGACACTCACTAGTCCCCTAGATACCCTACACTCACCCATTTGTGTGTTGGTATTAACCTTTTCGTCTTTCTTTTCTGCTCAAGGGCGAGAATTCCTTCTAGGTGCACAATTTGCATCCCGAAATGGTGTGGATGCCTCACGAAAGATGGTACAGCCTCACCGAAAAGTATATAGCGCCGGAAAGACAGCCGCCTCTTGCCAGAATCGGTGCAGCAGGTCTCTCAAAGCTTGGCCACCCACCGATGCTCACCGTGGGCCAAGCTCAAGGCCGACTTAAGCCATGAGCGTTCCTCATTAGTAAGCATCGGTAGCATAGCAGTAAAGTCTACCTCGTCCTTGGGCCTAGGGGACTTAGCCTTGTGCAGCAGCTGTATCTCGGGTCGCAGATACGGGATCCCTCCCGAACTCTCTAGTCCGATCTCAGATAGCTGTCGCCGGATCCGAGGATCCCGTTTGAAAACCCAATCACCGTCCTCCACATCAATCAACATGATTTGGATATGCCATCTTGATTCCGGCTTGGGGCGACACCAGATGTCCTGGATGGGACGATGGAGATACTCCCCAGGCAGCCAGAACCTAAGACTCCCCGGTGGGTCAGCCACATATAAATCCCAACCAGCCAGATACGCCTGGATCCCGACCTGATCCCTTCGCTGAAGGAGAATATCCATATCACCGTGGTCCCGTACGCATCGCCCCAGATGAAGCTCAATAGCCCAGCCACCGGCAATCCACCAACTAGGTGAGAACCGGTCAAAAAGCTTGCTAACGGTACTAGGGGTGACCCTTTCCCATTGGTCGAATCCGCTATCCATAGGCTTCTGCCTCCCACCCTTCGCCCATTCGCTATTCGTATGTCTCACCCGACTCATGCAAAACCTCCCCTAAAGCGGGAGTCACTAGGAAGCCCTCTTGGGCAAAATGGCGGTCAAGTGTCAGGGCATTATGAATGGCTTCATCACGCATCAAGACAAACGACGTTGCATCCACGAAAGAGTAGAGCTTGTCTTGACGGTGCCAAAGGAGATCAAAGGCAGCATCAATCTGTTGAGGGCCGAGATCCAAGATTTGAACCTGGCGACTGGCAGCAACTCTCTCCCTAAATAGCCAAAAGTCCGCTGTCCGCCCGGTGCGAGCTGTCAAAAGCGTGTACAACTCACCGAGCACAAGATTGCTAGTCACAAACAGATTGCCATTCTGATAAGCCTCGATATAGGCTGCCCCCACCTTTCCATGATCCCCGTCGGCAGCATCCATAAGTGAGTACCAGGCACTTGTGTCCACAAACCACCGGATCCTCATCTATCTTCCCAGTCCTTTCTGTAGATATAGCGATCATGGTTCTTGCCTATATCTACGGGCCCATCAGGGGATTGAATCATTCCGATGATGCCGAGAATAGGATCACTTTCTCTAGCTGGCATCTCCCGAATCACCAAGCTCCGTATAGCCTCACGAATAAGCTCTGCCATCGGCACATTGCGACGCTTGGCCAAAGCCTCTAGATCGTCACGGAGCTCAGGTTCAATGTAGAATTGCATGCGATGCATGGGCTCCTGCCTTGACATGTTGACACCTCACTCCCATGTTGATGTATGGGGCCCTTTTGTATGTGTATACATATATAATAGTCACCTGGAAACCCTTTGTCAAATTCCGGCAGTGGCGCTCCATGCATTGGCTGATTGGCCCAGTCATGATCAGGCAGCCTTGGTCCGAGCTGTTATGGAGGGGGTAGCCTTTGGGCTGAAGGAGAAGCTAGAGTTTTCTAGCAAAGGAAGTTCTGCCAATAGCTTGGAGGTCCGATTAGCAGGAAGGGGTGCCCGCAGCCGAATCTGGCGGCAAATAGTTGCCGATGTAACAGGGCACCCGGTGCGAAGACTAGAGTGTATAGATGCCTCGGCCTTGGGAGCAGCGCTTTTGGCTGCGGTGGGCTGTGGCATTTTCAGCGACCTAGTCGAAGCTGCTGATCAAGCTGTAGTGGTAGGAGAGCTGTTAACGCCAGACGAGAAAAATCATGGGATCTATCAGGAGTGTTTTGCCAGTTACCAAGATACTTACAAGGCTCTTGGCCAAGAGGCTCCGTTCAGCCTATAGACGAGTTCTTTGCCGCTTCTTTCCAGAAGCAGGTGGAGGAGAAAAGCCTCCCTTCCGTAAAGATTAAGATGGATGGCCTTATCACGGCCTATGGG
>JAAZMF010000032.1 GCA_012798955.1 Bacillota bacterium
GTGGCTATGCTCTGAGGAAGGCACCAAGGCCTTTGACGAAGGTGAGCATGCGTATCGAACTAGTGAAAATCTACCCTTTGTGCCTGGATTAAGCGCACTCAAAGGCATGAACGAAGCCAATATCGAGCTAGTCCAGGATGAATTGCCGACACCTTTCCTAGAGGCAATGGAATTCAGGGTTTCTAACCTTGGAGATGACAACCGTGTAAGGCACATCACACCTGTGGCATCTGAGCTCTATGCTCGTACAGGCCGTGCCGTCGATGCAGCTATACACCACAAACAGAGCCCGGCGGAAGCGCTTAAGGAAGCACAAGTTGAACTACAGAAGATGCTTGACGATTATTACGCAAAACAGAACTAATGGCTAGAACGCAAGGGCCCCTTTTCGAGGGGGCCCCTGCCACCGGAGGTGGGTATTTATGCGTAGGGTTTCCGTCAAGGAATCTGTTGCCGGGTATATCTTTATATCACCTTGGCTAATTGGCTTTCTCATCTTTACACTGGGCCCCATTTTGGCCTCGATCTATCTAAGCTTTAATGATTATGATGTACTTAATCCCGCACACTGGGTGGGCTTTGCCAATTATTCCAAGCTATTTAGAGAGGACCCGCTATTCTGGAAGGCCTTATATAATACGTTGTACATGGTGGTGCTCGGAGTCCCTCTTCAACTGCTTATGGGCCTTGGCATAGCCATGCTACTCAATATGGATGTGAAGGGTATGGAATGGTATCGTACGGTCTACTACCTACCATCCATCGTGCCAGTTGTTGCCAGTGCATACCTGTGGCTATGGATCCTAAACCCGCAATTCGGTATCCTTAACAACTTGCTATACCTAATCGGGATAGAGGGTCCTGGGTGGCTAGGTAGTGAGGTTTGGTCCAAACCATCCTTACTTCTCATGCGGACCTGGGCGGCAGGTTCAAACATGATTATTTACCTCGCGGCACTGAAGGGTGTGCCGGTGCATTTGTATGAGGCCGCCTCCATTGACGGTGCTACCGGGTGGCGCAAGTTCTGGCATATTACTTTGCCACAGCTCACACCGACATTGTTTTTCACATCGACAATGGGGCTTATCCAAGGATTCCAACTATTTACAGAGTCCTATGTGATGACAAACGGTGGGCCGGTGGATTCTACGTTGTTCATTGTCTACCACCTATTCAATCAAGCATTCGCTTACTTTAAGATGGGGTATGCTTCAGCCATCGCCTGGATTTTGTTTGTGCTGATCTTGATTGTGACGGCAATTCAGATGAAATTGTCACCCCGTTGGGTGCATTATGAGTCGAGCTAACCTTCAAATCTTCTTGGCCGGTTAGCATGATTACTGAACCTAGGAGGGTATGCAATGGCAACACCGGGAGCAAAAGTATGGCGATTGGGCGACAAATACGAGATGCGTCCGGGGGTAATCTTGGCCCATTTAGCTTTGATTGCTGGCGGGATCATGTTTATTTTCCCGTTCCTCTGGCTAGTATCAACATCCTTAAAGCCTGACGCGGAATTATTTGGCTTTCCGCCGACCCTGATTCCATCATACTTCAATTGGCGGAATTACACTCGCATGCTTGATTACTTGCCTTTTGGTCTGTTTCTAAAAAACACGCTGTATGTTACGTTGCTAAACGTATTGGGTACCTTAATCTCGTCATCGATGGTGGCCTATGGGTTTGCGAGGCTACGGTTTCCAGGCCGTGACGTGCTATTTGGTGTTCTCTTGGCCACTATGATGCTACCTTCTCAAGTAACCATGATCCCTGTATATTTGATATTCCGGAATTTGGAGTGGGTGGATACATTAAAGCCCCTCTATATCAGATCATGGTTTGGAATACCCTTCCAGATATTTCTGTTGCGGCAGTTTATGATGACGATTCCCCATGAGCTAGAAGATGCGGCAAAACTAGATGGCTGTGGGTATGCGGGTATATTCGTGAGAATCATGATCCCTTTGATTAAGCCTGCCTTAGCAACTTGTGCCGTGATGAGGGCAATGAATACTTGGAACGATTTTGTCGATCCATTAATCTATATCAACTCTGTTGAGAAGATGACTTTATCATTGGGGCTAAAGCTGTTTCAGTCAGTGAGTGGTACTGAGTGGGGTATGATGATGGCAGCATCGACACTAATGGTTTTACCTATAGTAGTGCTTTTCTTCTTTGCTCAGCAGTTCTTTATTCAAGGTATCACTGTCACCGGCATGAAAGGGTAAGGGTAGTAAGTGCAAGATGGCCATGGGTAACAGGTCAATGATTGATTAAGGTAACTAATTAATTTTTGCTCTTGCAGGGGTGTAGCTACAACAGAAAGGGTGAATTCTAGTGAAACTAAGGATAGGTGTTATTGGTACAGGAA
>JAAZMF010000224.1 GCA_012798955.1 Bacillota bacterium
AGAATAGCAGATACTGCCCTTCATGAAGAAAACCGCAATCCCTGTTCCACTTGCGCGTATTTTCGCCGGGCCGTGGTAAATAAGGTGGCAACCACCCATGGGTACAACAAGGTGGCTTTAGCCCATCACCATGATGACGCGGTAGAAACCTTTCTCATGAGTCAACTGTATTCAGGGCAGTTACAGACGTTCCTCCCTAGATCAGATCTAGAAAAAAGCGGACTAACGGTGATTCGCCCATTGGTATATTTGCGGGAAGCCAAGATTAAGGAGTTTGTGGAGAAACTGCCTTGGCAGCCCATGGTCAGTCGCTGTCCTTTGCAAGGAAAGACCCACAGATGGAAAGTAAAAGAGCTAATCCGGGAGCTCACTCTGGAAAATGCTTCGGTCTATAGCAATATTGCTGCCGCCATGCGGGGGGGCCGTGATATGGACTTGTGGCCTGCCGCGGCTACCTGGGAGGAAATGCGTCGGAAACATATGCGGCTCATGGGGCCAGTGGGAGAGTAAGGCGGAGGCTCCGCCGTTTTTCAACTGTTTGACTTTCCCGGGCAAGAATGCTAACATGAAGCAGAAATGGCTGGGGAAAGGTTCACGCCCTAACTGGCTCCGACTAGTTCTGTCTGACAGATCGGTCGGAGTTTTGACATAGAGGGTCTTTGTATACAATGGGGAGGACAAAATATTATGATATCCGAGGTAAATCAGAATCGGATAATAATCGGACGCACACCATGCCGAGTACCGGCGGATCTATTTAAGAGTGATATCTTCGTCAGAGTGCTGAAACAATTTGTTACCCGCCTCTTGCGACATGACTCGCCTTTACTGGAGGCTATTGTGGACTTTCGCCACGATGATGAAGCAGGGGGAGTTGACAATCACCCCTATGATATTGAGCTCTTGACGAAATTCATGATGTTTTTGTCAATGCAGCCCCTGGAAGAGGTAATCGAGATCATGCCATCTCTAGCCTCTTGCCAAGCGCTACGCTGGGAGTTGTATGATTTTGTCGAGGAGTTTTACGATTTCTGGAGAGGCCATGAGCGCTACCTTATTTACGAAGATGCTTACGGCCCCAGAACCGATGTTTATACTAGACACCAGCATTTCATTCAAGTGAATGAAATGTTGAAGGATCTAGTTCTAGAGGCCTATAGGAACATATGTAGCAACCTCACGGGCAAGGTGCCTATGGTTTACCGGCAGTTGCCGGCTGGTGCTGGTGTGGGGATTCTCACCTCTAGACTAGAGTGGCAGCTCCCGGCTCCTATCTACCAGAACCTCCAGGCGATACCCTTTATTCAGCTTTTGGTGATTGTGCCACCCTTAGTATACTATCCTCAGCGCACTTATCGTTCGGGCATGTTTAGTCCGGTGACAGAGCATCCGCTTAATGGAGCCAAATTCGATCCCGAAGAGTGGGTATGCTACCCAGCTAAAGTGGGTGGACTGCTCATGTTTATTTATTTCCATAAACGTTATCTTGGCCTGGGTACTAGCCTATCTAATCTGCTGGAGATGGCAGAGGCCGAGGAGATTGTGGGCCAGAAGCCCGATGCTATCTTGCTCTTTGGAGTTGAGCCCGAGGTCTTAGGCAGCGATCAAACAGTTTACTATGAGGATAATGATAATCAGGTGATCGTGGGGGTCATCGGGCGATCTGAGCGGGTGGACTACTTTGGATACCTAAAGAAGATGGCTTTGACACTGCACAATCTAATCCAGATTGAGAGGCAGAATTTGCCGGTGCATGGAGCTATGGCCCATGTTGTCTTGCGGGATGGGCATAGCGCTAATATCGTGCTCATGGGTGATAGTGGAGCCGGCAAATCGGAGACCCTAGAGGCCCTGCGCATTCTTGCTGATGAACACTTGCGGGAGCTCATCGTCGTATTTGATGACATGGGGTCTCTGCAAATGTGCAATGGTAAAGTTGTGGGCGTGGGCACGGAGATTGGTGCCTTTGTGCGTCTAGATGACTTGCAGCCGGGATATGCCTATGCGGAGATTGAACGGAGTATTTTCATGAATCCCCATAAGACTAATGCCCGCATCGTCATACCCATTACCTCCTATGGCAAGGTTGTTGCCGGCTGGCCGGTGGATGTTTTTTTGTATGCCAATAACTATGAGCGAGTGACCCGCAAGGAGCCTTATCTGGATTTTTTCACTAGTGTAGATAGGGCTATAGACGTCTGCAGTCAAGGTGCCCGGATCTCCAAGGGGACTACCAGTGAGGAAGGCTTAGTGTATACGTATTTTGCCAATCCCTTCGGTGCACCCCAAAAGCGAGAGCAGCACGAAAAGTTGGCTCGGCACTATATGGAGACAATGATGAGTCAAGGTGTTAAGGTAGGTCAGCTCCGGACGCAGCTGGGTATCAAAGGTTTTGAGGTGGCTGGGCCAGAGCTTGCAGCGAAAAACCTACTAGAGATTATCCGGGGTAATGCGGGTTAGAGGTTCCTATTTTACAATAGTCGTGCCAAGCCCCGGGGCGCAGTTCCGGGGCTTGCCTAGTGTAGTTAGAGCATGGAGGTGAAGATAGGTTGGAGCCTTTTTGGCGAAGAGATAAAGAGTTTTACTCAACACTTCTTAAGATCACTATCCCCATAGCACTGCAAAATTTGATTTCGGCATCTTTGAATATGGTTGATACTATCATGATTGGGCAGCTAGGGGAAAGTGAGATCGCAGCAGTGGGTCTGGCCAATGAGCTGTTTTTCCTACTCAATCTTTTTCTTTTTGGTATCTGTAGTGGGACAGGCATCTTTGTGGCTCAGTTCTGGGGTAAGGGCGATATTAAGAATATCCGGCGTGTCTTGGGCCTTAGCATTATCTGTGGCTTGGGCGTAGCTGGGGTATTTTCGTTTTTAGCCATGGGACTGCCAAGGCAAGTTTTGGGGATATATACGAAGGATCTCGGTGTGATAGAACTAGGTAGTAGCTATCTAGTAATTGTTGGGTTAAGCTATGCTATGACCGCCATAACTTACGCCTATTCCTTTGGACTCCGCAATACGGCTCAGCCCAAGATCCCCATGTTGCTGAGTGCGATTGCAGTATTGACTAATGCGGTTTTCAATTACATCCTCATTTTCGGTAAACTTGGCTTTCCGGCAATGGGCGTGGAGGGCGCGGCAATCGCCACAGTACTTGCCAGGGCATTGGAACTAATCTTGGTGTTGCTTGTCGTATATAGGTACGATTTGCCGGTGGCGGCACGCTTTAGAGACATGGTGGATATATCGGCTGGCTTTGCCAGGAAGTTTTTTCATACGGCTTTGCCTGTCATTTTCAATGAAGGTCTTTGGGCATTGGGAATGACTGCCTATTCAGTGATATATGCCAGAATGGGCACAGGCGTTGTGGCTGCGGTGAATATTGCCGGCACAGTTGAGCGAATGGCTATGGTGTTTTTCATGGGCATGAGTCATGCTTGTGCTTTTATGGTGGGTAACGCCATAGGCGGGGGCGATGAGGAGAAGGCTGTTACTTATGCCAAGAAGCTAGCTATAGTGGGGCCAGCTACCGCCGTGCTAGGGGGCTTGGTTGTAATTGGCTTTTCTGGTCGGATCCTGTCCATGTTTAGGGTCTCTGATGTGGTTTATCACGACGCCCGTAAAGTTCTAATTGCAGCGGCACTCGTCATGCCGGTTAGGACCTTTAACTGGATCAACATAGTTGGGGTGCTTCGGGGCGGAGGTGACACCCGCTTTAGCCTCAAGATCGATGCCTCGGCAGTCTGGTGCATAGGCGTGCCAGTGGGCTATGTATGTGGTTTGGTTTTGGGCTTGCCAATCGCCTTCGTTTATCCCATGGTGATTTTCTCTGAGCAGCTTTTCAAAGGCGTTCTAGGCGTGAAGCGTCTCGTGAGCGGTAAGTGGATCAACAATCTTTCCGAACAGCTTCTTTGAGGCGTTTCTAGATCTTTATCCGTTGCATGGATTGAACAGCCCCAGTCGAGAATCG
>JAAZMF010000033.1 GCA_012798955.1 Bacillota bacterium
CACCACGCAATAACAAGTCCACAGTTTGTGCTACATCGTGGTGAATAGCCAAGCGCTGCTTGGTCTGTAGTTCGATAATCACGTCAAAGGTCGGCGGCGCCTTTCTCTCCAGCACTGTCTTTTGTGTACCCCGGCGACGGGCCTCTTCATCACCTAAGGTCACCGCCTGAATGCCACCAATCAAATCCGATAAAGTGGGATTAAGCACAAGGTTATCTAGCGTAACACCGTGGGCTGTACCGATTAATTGCACACCCCGCTCTGCAATAGTTCGGGCCGCTTGCGCTTCAGCTTCTGTGCCGATCTCATCAATCACTATGGCCTCGGGCATGTGATTTTCCACAGCCTCAATCATCACCGCTGCCTGATCTATGGGGCGAGGCACCTGCATACGTCTGGCACGACCGATGGCTGGATGCGGGATATCACCATCACCTGCTATTTCATTAGATGTGTCCACAATAACCACCCGCTTCAAGAATTCATCGGCTAACACCCGGGCAACTTCCCGTAGCATGGTAGTCTTGCCGACCCCAGGCCTGCCCAATAGTAGGATGCTTTGGCCGCTTTCGATCACATCTCGAATAATATCAATCGTGCCAAATACGGCTCTACCAACCCGGCATGTCAGACCAATAATGTCACCCTGACGATTGCGTATCGCGGATATGCGGTGCAACGTACGCTCAATACCAGCGCGATTATCCAAACCAAAATCCCCAACTCGCTTAATCACCGTATCAATGTGCTCCCGGTTAATCTCCTTATCGGCGAGGTACACAAACCGATCTGGATAGCGGGCCTCCGGTGGTCGCCCTAAATCCAAGACAATCTCAATCAAGTCAGGTTCTGACTCTGTCTCAATCGCTTCTCGAACGAACTGGGGCAATACTTCCAATAAGCGATCTAGGTTATCAACAATTTCTTCCTGTTTAATCAATGATCATCCACCACCCAGATTGTCTTCCTGCCAAGGTTGGCCCATCCACGGATTTCTATACCCTGTCGCCAGTAACTCTCCAAGCATCCTAAACTAGCCCCCGTAATCTTCTCACCAGGCACCAATAGGGGAATACCCGGGGGATAGGGAGTCACTGTACCCGCGGAAATCTCTTCCTCGGCCTTAGCAAATGGCACTTGACGCCGGGCAGATAGCATAGCACTCCTTGGGGATAGTAGCATCTCTCCGGATACCGGCATTTCCAGAGGTGCCATTTTTTCCCTTGCATCTTGCTCCGTAGAACTAGCAAGTTTTCTCAAGGCCTCTACTAATCCATTAACTTCCTCCGGTCCATCACCGATAGTAATAAGCACCAATATATGATTTAACCCTGATAGTTCGACTTGAATTCCATACTGTCGCAACCGTTGCTCGGATTCAGGCCCTGATAGGCCCAACCCATCCACGCGAATCAGGAGTTTGGTGGGGTCCCAAAACTCAACCCCCGGTTTCTCTAGCACTTCACTACCTAAGCAAAGCAAACCTGGTATCTGATTAATCCTATTCCTAGCTTCCTGGGCTAGCTCCAACGCCCTTTGCCATAACTCAAGGCCATCTAAGGCCATTTGGCGTCTACCAGCATCTAGGGAAGCATATAGCAAGAAAGAAGGGCTTGTACTCTGCAATAGCGCCAGGACCGTGGGCATCAACTCTGCAAACCCTGGATCCATCGTGTGCAAAAGCGAAGCTTGAGTTAGAACCCCTAGGGTCTTATGGGCGCTTTGTGCCACAGCGGCAGCTCCTGCACTCAAGGCAGTGGGAGGAAACCCGGGATGAAAACGAAAATGGGCTCCATGGGCCTCATCAACTAATAGGGGCCTGTCCACTCCCCGGGCGAGATGCGCCGTCTTGCCCACAGCGCCACCCATACCATAGTAGCTTGGATATGTGTCAAACACAGCTGCAAGGCCCTTGCCTTCACCAATAGCCTCCTGCCAAGCCTCGGGCGACGGAGGTAGGGGTATGCTCCATGTGTGATCCCAAGATTCCCTGACAAATCGGGGGGTCAAGCCCGCCAAAACAAGACCACCGAAAACTGAACGATGCACACTCCGGGGAAGCACAACTTCCCCCGGCCTATCCTTAGGCAAATCGCCTCTTCCATGCTCAAACTGCCAACTACTGGCTAAGAGCATGGCCTGAATGCCGGCCGTAGTACCATTGTGCAAAAAGAAACTGCGCTTCGCTCCGAAGGCGTCCGCCGCCAATGCTTCAGCTTCTCGCAAGACCGCGGCCGAATCGTTAGCCTTGTCCGGAGCAAAAATCTCATCGGACACATCCAGCAAGAAAGGGTTAAATCCGAGAGCATCCTTAAGCTCTGAATCCACTCGCCTACCTTGCTTATGTCCAGGAGTATGGAAAGGAATAACGCCCTCTGTGCTATATCCCACTAGCCCTTCTAGAAAGGGAGCTCTAGATTGATCTAGTTGGTATTTGGCTTCGTGCATATTGATGCCTCCCAAGTGTGTGAAACCGGAATGGGTTCAACTGTGCCGACGCCAAGACCATCATGCCAATTGAGGGATATACCTCGCCAGATCGTCTTTAAACTCTCTACATACATATCATAACCGGGGCTATGCACCTTACTCTTAACTAAGGCGTCCTCACACTCGCTACAAACATGCCAGCCTAAAACCGAGATGCCCGCCTCACGAGAGCACTTGCACACTATGCATTCCCTTTGTTTTACCTGTTTTCCCAACAGTATCACCGTCCTCTCCTCTAGCCTATTCCCAGAGGTTGCAACCGGTGCTTCTACTAATCCATCCAAGTCTAAGGACGGTAGCCTTCATCCTGTATTAAACATTTCCAAGGAAAATCCTGTATAGTAGCGGAAATACAAAAGGACAGGCAACTCGGCAAGACCCTCCGAGCCCCTATCTTAGTAGCCATATACCAATTATTATGTAAGCTATATCCGCCACAACCCGCCCTGCTAATCCGACCACGATCATGCCCAAGCTATAGCCCTTTGCCCGGGTCAGTCGGCGGCAGATTTAGATCCCGCGACAATCGCCGTCGCTTTCTAGTATTTGTGCTATAGGAGTTCTGAAGCTCCTCCCGCAAGCCTTTGCCTCGCCAAGTCTCACTGGGTGAGCCCTCTGCCTTTTCCCCGTCTCGATTTGACATACCACTTCGCCTGGGAACCCATTCGCTCCCCCTATACTCAAACCGGCAAAACACGACCTGTCCCCCATTTTGACTTGTCTACCCAGTTACCTTTGGCATAAGCCAACTTTCGCGCCCTTGGTTAAATTTTATTTAACATCATTGTACAGGAAAGCCTTCGGGGTGTCAATCCACATCGTTGATCGCTGGGTTAACCCCATTGACTGCATAGTTAAGCTATGATACACTCGATACAGGTAATGTCTTGCTATCCTAACCCCAAGGTCCCGGCCCACCGGTTGATCTTGACTCCTTAGTGGACATAACCTATTCATGGTAAGAGCCACGTCCATCTAGGCATTAGGAGGTCCTCAAATGACTAAATCGCCCTGTGTCGGTGAGAGAATCCGTGCGCAGCGCTTGAAAATGGGCATGACCCAACAGGATCTTGCTGGAGACACGTTCACTAAGAGCTTCATTAGCCAAATCGAGAAGAACCATGCTCGGCCATCCCTGCGAAGCCTACAGATCATTGCTTCTCGCTTAGGCAAACCTATAGGCTACTTCCTAGGCGAAGAGTATACCCCCACTACCGATCCAGATAAAGTAGACCATCTGTCGATGCTGGCAGCCCGACTTAAGCAAGAGGGTAAATTGCAGGATGCCATAAATTACTACAAAGAAGCTTTGGCACTGGCTGATCAAGACGATCATCTGCGTCGTGGCCGCCTGTATTTTTGGCAAGGGGAAGCATATCGCGATCTAGAGCAGCGCGAGGAGGCCATACAAATGCTAGAGGCTGCTAGACAAGAGTTGGAGAGTGAGGGAGAATGGGAGGTACTTAGCTACACCTATAACGGATTGGGGGATCTCTTATTGGGCCTTGGAAAGACAGATTTGGCTATCCCCTCCTTCGAGAGAGCCTTAGATATCATCCAAAACCATCCGGAGTTGCCACCAAATATCCATACTACTACTTTGACCAATTTGGGAATTGCCCTAGCCAAGGGACGACAATACGAAAGGGCAGAGCATCAATTGTTGATAGCTCTTGAAAGGTCGGAGGCGGATCGTACGTATTATAGGTACGGCGATATATGTATGGCCCTAGGCTATATTTACTTCCATCAGCAAGTCCTAAGAGATGCCTATGGCTTTACTAACAGGGCCAGACATTTCTATATAGCTATTCAAGATGAAGATCTAGAGATTCAATGCCAGATTAACCAAGGGGCCATTGAGGGAGCTAGAGGTAACTTCCCCAGGGCAGAGCTGCATCTTCTAGAAGCCGCCGAGAGGGCCCAAGCCTTAGGGCAACCCCAACACCAAGCCCATGCCCTGGAAAAACTTGCTGAGGTCTATATAGAGTGGGCAGTAAAACAGCCAGAAAAGCTAGAAGACGCCGAAGAGGTATTAAAAAAGGCCGCCATGCTCCAGACCGATACTGCTGGACACGGGGCGATTAACCAATTGCTAGGCGAGGTCCTTTTTCGGAAAAACCGGCTACATGAAGCCATAGAGGCCCTAACAAAAGCCGCCGGACTCATAGAGGGAGAGCCAGATCATCAATCACGTCTTGCAGACATTTACTCACGCCTGGGCGAGATTTGTCAGCTACAAGGAGACTCTAAGCAAGCTACTGAGTTTCTACAACGGTCAGTCAACCTATTCCGGGAGATGCAATCTAGAACTGGCCCCATGCAGTGATGATAGTCACTATACCAAAAATACCAAATATGGCGGCAGAAAACCACTTTAGCGCTTTATCAGGTATACTTCTGCCAACAAAATAACCTAATCCCACCGCTAGTGCAATAGCCAAGATCATACCGACACTGGCACCTAGCCATACAGGCCAAAACGCTTGATACCGAGCCGCAAGGGTCAAAGCAGCTAACTGCGTCTTGTCTCCAAGTTCCGCCATGAAAAATGCACCGGCCACAGTCAAAGGCGAACGCAAAGGTGTATCTGATGCACACTCCTCGCCATCGCCACCACCCCAAAGGGTCCATCCGGCAAATCCCAAAAAAAGTACCCCTGCACCCAGCTTGATCTGGGCCAAGGGCAATGCCATACCTATGCCAACCCCAAGCAACGCCGCCATCAGGTTTGTCGTAAGCAATCCAAGCAAAACACCGACAATTACAGTAGGTAAGGGGCATCGAGCTGCAAAAGCTAAGACCAGAAGTTGCGTCTTATCGCCCATTTCTGATGCAGCTACTACTAAAAGCGATGATAAAAACTGTTCTAGCACTACATAGTCTCCTCAGAACATGATGGTAACCCTTGCCGATACAACATAGTGGCTCCCCGGGTTGGATTCGAACCAACAACCACCCGGTTAACAGCCGGGTGCTCTACCGTTGAGCTACCGAGGAGCGAAAAATAATCTGGCAACTAGCTACTCTCCCACCGGGTTGCCCCGGCAGTACCATGG
>JAAZMF010000225.1 GCA_012798955.1 Bacillota bacterium
ACGCGGGGGCGTGGATTGAAACCCGGTTTTTGATAATCACTGTTATATACATGTCGGACAGACCAAACTGATTTGGTCAATGCTGCCATGGAACACGTGATTTCAAGTACCCCCTTATCTGTTTTGTTACAGTCATAGTTCAAACATACTAGAGCGACAGGATATCATACTAAAGGTAACAATTCTTGAAGCAACCCAATAGGTTAGTGCGGTAGAGGTGTATGGGTAACTATTAGGGTTGCAGTCTTACTACGAATTTGGCGCTAGGGTGTCAGTGCTAGTAGAAGGTTCGTTCCAACCTATAGCCCATATTCCTCGGTCAAGACAGCGTTGACTGCCGCGGCCGCTTCAGCTAATGCCTCAGGCACACTTTTTTCTCCTATCCAGGCTCAATCTAAAGCCTGGGTGTTTTTACGGCTCCATTCGGGTGAAGTCCTTGTGTATGGAAATGTGCGGGAATAGCCTATTGCCTGATTGGTTCACCCGTTTAGATCCCTTTCTTCTGCAGGAATTCGCCCACGGCTTTATCTGTTCTGCTTATATGATTGATCAGCCAGTCCACTACGACTTGGTTCGTCTTTAGCACCAGCGCTAAGCTGGGCCCCTCCCGCTCCAGTTGGTCATTTAGACCACCCAATCGGCAACACCTACGGACAAGGCCGATGTCTATGCGATAGCCATGGTTTTTCTATGGTTCGATGGCTTCAGTTGGTCCCGAGGTGAACGTTGGCTACCCGTGGAGATAAGCTAAGTCTCTGTCGAAAGAATTAGTAGACATGCTGGACGGGCGACAGGATTGCATGGTGATATGGGCGAATTCCATAGATACGACTAGGCTTCGGGGCCTTCCATTCCCAAGGGTGTAACCCCAGGACGTTGGCAATTTGAGAGTTGGGATGCGACTTGGGGTCTCTCGGTTTTCCATTTTCTCCCCGCCGTGGAAAGGGCGATGCTGGAGTCAAAGAAAAGTTGCAGGCACTAAGTCTGCCGGACGAAGCAACCATTAGCGTATCAATACGTTAGAACGCCACATCGATAGGGAGGTATGAAATGAACGCCTTGAGGCATTCAATGGCCTTATCCATATCTGTCGCCATGGTCTTTTTGTGTCTAGTGTGGGGAACTACTGCCTTAGCTGAGCATCCTAGTGTATCACTTCCTGAGGGATATCCCTATGAGCTAGTGCCCATAATGGATGACGCTATTTCTGGAGGGGGGATGCGCACTGATACCCATTACAGTGTCGTATATACTACGCCCGCTTCCGTGGAGCAAGTGCTAGCTTTTTACTTGGAGCATTTCACGGAATCCGGGGGAGACGTAAGCATAGCAGACAATAGCCTTGAGATTCATTTTGAAATTGAGGGGCGCAAAGTCGATATCTACCTTGATCCCACCGGGGGTAAGACAACTCTCAATATCGGGGTCTTTGATACTACTGCAAGCACTTACGGCCACGAAGTGAGTGAGCCCAATCAGGATGCTGATGATCTCTCCCCAGCAGTAGCATCCCTTGGGGACGTCATTCCTTTGGTTAGCGGGGCCTACATAATGGATGAATACGGTGAGGAGACATCGGAAGGCTTCGAGTATTCCGCCACCGTGCTGATAAGTCAGCCCTTTACGTATGTAGCAGCGTTCTACGCAGATTTGCTCAAAGAAATGCCTAGTTCCAGCGTATCCATGGAGGGCGGGGAGTTCTGGGGCCGAGCTACCTTCGACGCCAGCTCTATAGAGATCCAGATTGTGGAAAACGGTCCTGAAGAGAGTATTATGGTCGTAAATATATATGCTCGTTGAGTGGAACCATTATGGATTCCCACCGATAACCAAAGAGTATCCTATCTCACAAGGCCCCGGGAGGGGCCTTGCTCGCGGCTAGGTATGGGGGCGAGGCATGGGTGTTAGTATTGGTCGTATGCTATTGGTCGTAGGCGCTAACCTTCAACAGTGAAAGTGACATTGCGGTAGTCAGCATACTTAAAGATCTCCGAGATTAGGTGTTAGCAGTTAGTGTTGGATATTCTCATCTTGTGTTGGTTCGGATACTAGCCCAACCGTCTCGAGCGATGCGCCAGGCGGCGGTCCACATGATTGAGTTACAAAGATTTTCTAGGGAGAAAAGCTCACCCAAGGCCGTGTACAATCGCACGCTATGCCTCATTGGCGCGTATAAAGAGAATATCTCCATATAAAAAGTTTAATTTCTGAGAAGGAAAAGCGAAAACGTTGTTGAAGTATAGCTTTGAGTTAGTTCGGATTCTAACCAAACTAACCTGCATAAACAGGCCCGGGTCTTGATTGAGGTAGTGGAAAAGCATTGGATTGGAAGGTGAGCATGCCCATGGCAGTAGTGGAAAACCAATCGTCAGTGAGGGGCTCAGCAAGAGAATTGCTCGAAAGGCGGGAAACTGGACTGTTGCTTGTTGTCCTGGCGTCTTCTGTAATTCTTTCCCTGCTTACTCCTCGGTTCTTAAGCATCAATAACTTTACCTCCATAGCTACCGGCATGAGCTATGACGTAATCATGGCTATTGGGATGACTCTAGTTCTGACAGTAGGGGGAATCGATCTTTCAGTTGGCTCGATCCTTGGGCTGACCGGTGTAGTTACCACCATGCTCCTGAGGGCAGGTGTTCCCATTCCTTTGGCAGTACTGGTAGGGCTGTTTTTGGGGGCACTCTTGGGTGCAATAAACGGGACCTTTATAGCGAAGTTTCAGATCAACCCCTTTATCGTAACCTTGGGTATGATGGCCCTGGCCCGGGGTGCGTCTGTTGTCTTAACCTCTGGTTATTTTCTATCAAATCTGCCTCCGCGATATCTTGCGATTGGCCAGGGCAAATGGTTTGGCATCCCTATACCGATTTATGTGGCAGGCCTTTTGGTTGTTGTGTTTGATTATCTACTCAGAAACTGGGAGCCTTTTCATTCGATTTTCTACATAGGGACCAACCCCGATACGGCGGAGTTGTCGGGAATGAAGGTTGGAACTATGATTATCGTCTGCTACGTTATCAGTGGAGCACTTTCTGCACTTGCTGGGGTATTTATGACATCGAGGTTAGCCATGGGCTATGCCCAATTTG
>JAAZMF010000226.1 GCA_012798955.1 Bacillota bacterium
GCCGGCACCTATGCTGGACAACTGCCCTTGAACATTCATTAAGCTTCTATGCAGATATGATGGAATACCTAGGTGGGCCTGACTATTCTAAGGAACGGGCCATGATCAGCACCCCTTGAGGTGGTAGCCCTATAGAAAGCTTAGGGTCGCTACTAAGCGTTCTATGCAACGACACCTCCGAAGAGCTTCTCCAGATCTCACCACCTACAGCAAGCTTATCAGGTAATTCTACAGTGATATCTTCCCCCTGGAAGCCGGCATTAAAGGCTACAATGACAGAATCCTCGGCATACCGGCGACTAAACACCAGGATCCTACCTGATGCCATGAGCACCTCCCCGTCCCCCCGGCGCAACGCTGGGTGGCGCTTTCTAAGATTGATGAGGGTCTTAGATGCGTCATATACTTCATGATTCCAGGCTTCCCCACCCCAGGGCATGGCCTTGCGACATTCAGGATCATTGCCCCCTGTTAACCCCACTTCATCACCGTAGTAAATCAGCGGTACACCTATGTCCGTGAGAAGAAAAGCTAAAGCCTGGATGACCTTGGCACTATCGTCGTTACAAATAGTCATCAGCCTAGGAGTATCGTGGCTTCCCAAGAGGTTCACCATAGTAGACCCATAGGGGCCATAGAGCGCCCTGAGAGCCTGGATCTCCCGCACAAAAGTCTTGGCATCGGTACATTGGTTCACAAAAAAGCGAAATACGGTATCTCGCCAAAGATAATTCGTTGAGCTATCTAGCTGGTCATGGGCTAGCCACGGCGTAGCATCCCCCCAGAACTCACCAAGCAAGAACGCGTCGGCTTTTGCTCCCCGCACTCTAGCTCTAAACTTGCTCCACACCTTGTGGGGGATTTCCCATGCCATATCTAGGCGCCAGCCATCGATGTTCGCTGTTTGGATCCAATATTCGCCAACTTTACACATCAGCTCTTGGATCTCTGGGTTTTCACTATTGAGGCGAGGCATAGATGCCAATCCTCCGCAAGCCCGATAAGTGGGCTGGGGATACTGCTTAACGGGGAAATCATCAACAAGGAACCACTGGGCATATGGTGATGCAGCTCCCCGTTTGAGCACATCCTGGAAAGCGGGGAACCTGTCACTAACATGGGCAAACACGCCATCCAAGATGATTTTCATTTGCCTGGCATGTAGTGCCTGGGTAAGGGCTTGTAACGTATCGCTAGTACCCAACATTTCGTCTACTTGAAAGTAGTCCTTAGTATCATAGCGATGATTGGAGGGAGCCTCGAAAATCGGCGTAAGATAGAGGCAATTAATGCCGAGCTCCTCAAGGTAATCCACATGATTAATGATCCCTTGCAGGTCGCCTCCAAAGAAGTTGATCCGGTTCGGTCCCGTGCTCCAGGGCACCACATCTATGGGATCATTGGATGGATCTCCATTAGCAAAACGATCGGGAAAAATCTGATAGATAATAGCATCATTTACCCACTCGGGAACTGTGTTTTTCTGTGTCATATATTTACCCTTTCAAACCTGATGTTGCGATACCCTCCACAACCTGGGACTGGGCTGCAAAAAAGAGTATCAGTACGGGAATGGTACTAGTGGCCACCCCAGCCATGAGTAGGACCCATTGAGTCCCATATTTGCCCATAAAGGTCCTTAAGCCAATCTGTACGGTGTACATCTCCGGCGAACGGGTGGCGATCATGGGCCATAGGTAATCATTCCACGCAAATAGAAAGCCGAAGATACTCAAGGTGGAAATCGCAGGCTTCGCCAATGGCATGATGATGCGCCACAATATGCCCATCTTGCTGCATCCATCGATGAGAGCTGCTTCGTCTAGCTCCTTTGGTATGGACATAAAGGACTGGCGCATGAGAAAAATACCAAAGGGACTTACAACCCTAGGTATTGTGAGCCCCCAATAGGTATCCACCCACCCAATCTTGTCTACTATCAGATACAGCGGAATTACTAATACAAAAAAGGGCACCATCATCGTCCCTAGAAATACTAGAAAAAGAGCATCCCGCCCGGGGAAAGACAACCGAGAAAAGGCATAACCCGACATGGCCGAGGTCAGGACTTGCCCCAACACGATAACTAGAGTAACAATACATGTATTCATGTAATATCGTGGGAATGGAGCCGCCTGCCATGCATCAACATAGTTCTGCCACACAAAATGCACTGGCACTAGGTAGGGTGGCTCAAAGGTGTTTTTTATGGGCTTTAGGGATGTAGTAATAGTCCAAAGAAAAGGCGAGATCACCAATATGGCACCGGCTAGCAAGAGTGCTTGGAGCATGATGGTTTTATATGATGCTTGCTTCCCATTGCGATACCCAGGTGTCTGCAGCCAACTAAAGGGCCGCCTGTTGCCAAGGCGCCCACTAATCTGATGCCAACCAAATTGTCGCCTACTAGTTTGTCTTTGACTGTTATGACGCCCCATACGTACTAGCACCTCCTGATCCAGAAACACGCCACTGCATCAGCGTAGCGATGAAGACTATGAGAAAAATCACCCACGCTATGGCGGAAGCGTAACCCATATGAAAAAGGCCAAAAGCTTGCCTGTATAGATACAGGCCCATTACCTCAGTGGAACCCATTGGTCCCCCTGACGTCATGACATGGACTAGGTCAAAAACTTGGAAAGAGTCGATTACACTCATGATCAATAGCAACCACGTTGTTGGGAGAAGCAGTGGGCATGTGACATGGGCGAATCTTTGCCAAGCGTTTGCTCCATCCACCACCGCGGCTTCATAGAGCTCACCTGGTACTCCCTGTAATCCCGAAAGGTAAATCATAGCATTGAAGCCTAGCCGCTTCCACGTTCCCACCAAGATAACGGCTACTAGCGCCCATTCGGGGCTTGACAGCCACGCCGGACCCCGGATTCCCACTAGCCTGAGGAGATGGTTAACTAACCCATCATAGGGATCAAAGAGGCGGGTCCAGACTATCCCCGCTGCCACGGTGGCAGTCACTGACGGGGTAAAGTATAGTGACCGCCATAGGCCACGTAATGGTATTCTTGCATTAAGCCCTAAGGCGACCAAAAGACCAAAGGGCAGACTGAGAGCGGTGACTCCCAGTGTAAAAATTAGGGTGACCTTAAGGGAATTCCAGAAATACGGATCCTTAAGCAAGGCAAGATAATTAGATACCCCGACAAACCCCTTCATAGTGCCCATACCCCATTCTGCCACAGACAGCACGGCGGAGTAGATCATGGGCACTATATAGAAAGCCGCAAAGATCAGGATGACAGGAGCTAGGCAGATAAAGGCTGCCCGAATGTCGTCTTTCCTATAACCACTTTTTGACCAATATGATTTTGCCTGCAACGTTAGGCTCACTCCTATGGGAAGTTAGTTCCCGGTCTTAAAAAGACCGGGAACTAGTACTTGGTGGTCGATTTTGTACTAACCTACCGACTCTTCTCCAAAATGTCTATGAGAGCCTTTTCAGCATTGACCAGGGCTTCCTTAACAGACAATCTGCCATAGTAAGCCTTCTCCATCTCTTTGGCGAAAGCCAAGGAGCAATCTGCGTATTCAGGGACGGGGGGCCGGGCATGGGCATAGCGCTGCTGATCGACGAACACCAAAAGACGGGGCTCAGTATCTTCGACAAACCCGCGATACTCTGGGCTATTAGCCACAGATGCCTTCACAGGCAAAGCGCCGGTTTCTTTGTCCCATTTGATCATGTTTTCAGTGCTCGTTAGCCACATTAGAAAATCAACAGCCGCCGCTTCCCGGGCAGCATCGGTCTTAAAGATGAAGATCTGCTCACCACCCATGTTGGTGGCAGGTTTGCCCCACTCGGGATATGGAATAGGGGCAGTGCCAAACTCAAAAGAAACAGAGTCTTCCCAGATGCCTATCATCCAAGGACCGTTGACCACCATGGCAGCCCGACCCATGCCAAAGGAGTCTTTACGGGCTAGACCTGCCACTTTGTCCTTTTGGAAAAGGTCCACAACAAACTGGAGGGCCTTTTCCCCTTGTTCGTTATTAAAACCCGGTCTTGAGTAGTTGTCAGTGAGAAAGTCTGCACCAGCCTGCCAGAAATATGGCTGCAGGTTCCAGGTGAGGCCCTCACCGGTTTCATCTACCTGGGAGTACATTTCAAATCCGAAGACAGAGCCATCGGCTTTGGTCAATTTCTTGCCATATTCCACCAGCTCATCCCAAGTTGCTGGTGGACGATCTGGGTCAAGGCCAGCCGCTTTGAAGAGATCCTTGTTGTAGAATAGCGCCAAGTTATTGGTTGTGATGGGCAAAGCCAAAGTCTGGCCTTCATGCGTGCTGTACTCCAATAATGAAGGATAAAAATCCCTCAGATCAAAGCCCTCTTTCTCAATATACGCATCCATGGGCAAGAGGAAATCGGACCGGAGCAAGCGACCCATCCAGGCTATGTCAGCTATGGCAATAGCGGGAGGTTTGCCGGCAGCGGCCGTAGCCTCCATCTTAGGCAATAGCTCTCCTGTAGGGACAAAGATAGGCTTAACCTTCACGTTAGGGTTGAGCTTACTATACGTAGCAGCAAACTCCTCTACTGCTTTGGCATTGTTGCCATCCCAGTAATGCCAAAATTCCAGAACTACCTCATCCTTAGCATAGGCACCGATAGAGCCGAATACTATGGTGAGCAAGAACGCTGTAAGTATCATCGAAACAAAGGATCGGTTGGTCAATCTACGCATCAATACACACCTCCGTTTTTCTATGGAAACGCTAACAACGACATGAAACGGCATTAACCAATTTTCCAAGATCACCGGCCTCACATATCCATACTCACTGCCCTCCAACAAACTCTCGTGTAAACGTTTACGCCCTTGGCCAAGAATCACCCCTTTCTTCGAAATCATACTGACTGGTCTAGCTAGGGATCTCGACTAGACAGATTGAAGGGGCATAGCTAAAGAGCTACGCTCTATGACCCTTGTTTGGAGAATTACTTGCCGGGAGTCAATCTGCTCCCCACCAATTAACCTTAGCAACATCTCGGCAGCCTCCATACCCATCTCATAAATCGGGGCCCTTATTGAGGCAAGCGGTGGGTTTAGGAACTGGGAAGCCTCGTCATCATCGAAACCGATGACCGAGATATCATGGGGAACTTGTAGGCCAATATCGAGTAAAGCTCTGATAACCGGGATAGCCACAAAATCGTTGAAAGTAAAAACCGCGGTGGGGCGCTTCTCCTGAACAATATTTTCAAAAAAACTGCGCACCGAGGCATATACTTCCTTGCGGGTCAGGCCAGCATCTATTACGAAATTCTCGTTATACTCAAGACCTGCATCTAGTAACGCTCGCCTATAGCCCTCAAGGCGCTCTACACCTAGATTGGTCTGCTGGGATCCACAGACATGGGCGATACGCCGGTGCCCAAGGCGAATAAGAGTCTCTACAGCAGAATATGCCCCGAAAACGTTATCTATGTCCACATAGTAGCTATTGACCAGGCCAATGGCTCTACCGACAATGACAAAGGGGTAATTACGCCGGGTAAGCTCCAGAGCTAAAGGGTCATTGAGCTTGGCCCCATTAAGCAATATGCCATCCACGCTGCCACCCTTGATCAAGCGCAATCCCGACATATCCTGGGCAAACTCATCCCGGGAGAGGATGGTGCATCTGTACCCCCTACTTGTCAAAACAGTCTCTATGCCTTGGAGCATGCGACCTGACGCCGGCTGGGCATGCAGTTGTCCTAAGGTCTGCATATTGATCACGGCTATGGTCCGGGTGGATTGACGAACAAGATTTCTAGCGGTAAAGTTAGGCTGATACCCTAATTCCTCAATAAGCTTACTGATTCTCTCTCGATTTTCATCACTAACACCGGGTGAATCATTGATCACCCGGGACACAGTTGCCACAGAGACACCGGCCATTTTGGCAATGTCAGTCATGGTGATTTTGTCGGTCCCGTTGTCATTGGCATGATTTGCCACTAAATAGCACTTCCTTTAGACAGAACATTAGTCTCAATGACTATCACGCGAAATGCAAGAGCTTCGACATTGTCTAGCAGTCTCGCGTAAACGTTTTCATGATACTTATTCTGCATAGAAGCCGACATTCCTTCTTTGCCAGGAATCAGTACATTGGTTATCTGGCCACTGTCTGAAAGTCCGACTTGTCATAGAAAAAGGAGCAGTCTGGCGAATGCCCCCTCAGTTTAAATCTTCTGCTTCCCCTGACTGTCCCCTTAGCAGGTCCTTCAAAATAGAGAAATATGGCAATGGCTCCCGCTACTAATCACAGGTTTCTTCCCAGAGCTTTAGCCACCGGTGAATAGCATCGGATTCGGCGTATAGAAGCCCGCTGTCCTTGCGGCCAAAGGTCCTTGCCAATTCACCTGCTGGTACATGAAACATGCCTTGTAGGCCCCGGACCGCATCTGATTCATATCGCTCCAAGATTTCCGACATGAGACAATCCTACGGAAAATCCCATTAATGGTATGTCCTCGGGTACTATTTAGGGCTTCTGCTCTAGGGTCACATATTCTTCACACAATTCATGCACATGCTCTGCCCCGGCCGGAACTACATGGAATCCTTCCTGGGCGAAGTGCCGATCAAGAGCAAAAGCTGTATGTATGGATTCGTCCCGCATTAGCACAAAAGATGTTGCATCTACAAAGGAATAGAGTTTATCAGGCCGATGCTCTAGTAAATCAAAGGCCGCTTCAATTTGCTTGGGGCTTACGTACAGGACACTGACAACCCGGCTAGCGAGAAGGCTTTCGCGAAACGCCCAGAAGGGTGTTGTTTGTCCCATTCTAGCCCCTAGAAGAGTGAACAATTCGCCTAGTATGAGACTGCTTGTCGCAAATAGAATACCGTTTTGAAAAGCCTCTATAAGGGTGGCCTTCACCTTGGCATGCATTGAATCCCCTTCGACAATTACTGAATACCACACACTTGTGTCTACAAACCAACGGACGGCCACTTACTCCCAATCCTTCCGGTAGATATACTTGTCATGATTTATGGCCACGTCACTAGGTCCATCAGATGACTTGAACATGCCAATGATATTAAACAAGGGATCTTTCTTCCCAGGGGGCCTTTCCCTGATCACATAGCTCCTAATGGCTTCCCGGATAAGTTCCGCCATGGGTACATTCCGCTGTTTCGCTAAAGACTCCAATTCATCACGAAGCTCCGGCTCAATGTAGAACTGCATACGATGCATAGACTGCTCTTTTCGCATAGGGGCACCTCATTTCCAATTGTAATGTGTGAGCAGCTCATTATACGCCTACACACATTATACCTCTCTGTACCCCTTTAGACAAATGCTGCTTGAGCATAAGAGGCTCCGCACACTTTCAGCATAGTTCATCAAGACGGAAATGCCTCAAGGATGCTATAAAATCCGTTGTCATCGGTGGTCGCGGTATACACACATCTAGCACCATCACTTTGGGGTGCCGGCAGTATATATGTATCACCTTTCTCTAAGGATAAAGCCAGACCGTGTAATTCTATTTCTAGACATCCCTGTAACACGATGCCGATGCGTAATTCTTTGTGACTTCGTTCTAGTATGTGGGCTGACGTAATAGACTCCAAGCCAAAGTATTCTGTCATATGACCTTCTAGAACTGGGATAGCTTGTTCTCTGTTAGTAAATAGGTCCACATGGGATTTATTCCTGTCTAGTAGTTCTCGTCCTACTAGGTCAAAGTTTACAGAAGCAAGTGCCACTGCTTCCCCAAGCCCCATATGCATTTCACGGTCAGTTAGATTCCAATAGGTGCCTTTTCTATCGAAGTTAAACACGTAATCTGACGGCTCTTGCACCTCAAGCATAAAAACCCCCGGACCAATGGCATGGATTATATTGGGCTCAACGTAAAATACATCACCGGATTTTACATAGACCCTATTAAGCAAGGCCTTCATAGCCGCAACATCCTGGTCGCGGTAGGCCTCATAGAACATTGATCTAGTCACACCATCTTTGAAACCAAAATACACGAATGGATCCTCACCATCGATCCTTCTGCCATCAAGAACGATCCAGCTCTCGCACTTACCGTGGTTACCATTGAGGTGTTTTCTGGCAAACTCTGTATCGGGGTGCGTCTGTAGTGTTAGGGTAGTACAAGAATCTAGTAGCTTCACCAAAACGCCGGGGGTGTGCCCTCGCTGGAGGCCCTCACCAAAAAGTGCCGATGCATACTCAGGAACCCCGAGAATATCCAGCATCGACATCTCTAGATCGGCCCCAGGTTCATGTCCTACTCCCCTGAGCACAATCTTACTGATCCCTTCCTCCGGAATGGGGTCTTTGTTAATGGCATACGTAGATGAGCCAACCCAATCCTCCGGCGAGAACCCATCGCTCTCTTCACTAGATCCGCGAAACCTATCGATCAACGCCCCGCCTTTATATTTCCGCCGTACACGGTTCTCCTTGATTAGTAAAGGCCCCATTAACTGCTCCCTGATTTTATTCTCCATCATCCTGCCTTCCCTCCTGCGATAGACCCCGCATAGCACACAGGGCAGCACCATAGCTTGCAGCTTCATCGATCTCGCTTACATAGACATCTTTGCCAAATACCTGCTCCACAATTTCGACAAAGAATAGATTTTTCCTTAGAGCATTTCCCACGCCGATGATTCTTGTGCAATCGATCTCCATAGCCTCATAATACTCATGTAACTCCTCTACAACTCCGTAGGCCGTGGCCGTGACTAGATTAGCTAAAGACAAGTTGGACAAGTCGATATTGGTTATTGCGCCCCGCATCTCGGGACTGTAGCGTGTGCCATTCAAAGTTGTGCGGAACTTAAGCGGTGACTCAGGCAAGATGGACTGGGTGATAGTCTTGTACGCTAACTCATCATCGACTACCTCGCCGCAAATCACTTGGGCCGCATCTTGGAGAAAATCCTTTACCGCCTCCATGGCCCGGCCACAGGCGAGGCTTGCTCCTACAAGCAAAACTGCTCCATCCAAAAATGGTCTATGATCAAAAAACCGTGAGGGGCCCTTATCACCGGTAACTATGGCAGACACTTGCCCACTAGTGCCCATATTAAGCACTAAGGCGTGGGGATCCTGAAGTGTGGCCCTGGCAACTCCCCCATTACTACCTGTCATTACACCAAACACCGAAGCTTGATTATCGCCCATACCTAAGAAAATAGGGACGCCTCTAAGAGCAGGAACATGCTCTCCTATGCTCCCAACGAAAGTCCCCGGCTCAGCTATTCTCGGAAGGTTCAGTTCCCCGTAGCCCAGAGCGTTAATCAACCCTTGATTCCAGCCTTGATGTTCTATAGCATATAATCCACTGCTATGGGCTAAGGAGTGATCTGTCAAAGCTCTGTCGACAGCATATGTTTCATTGCCGATTAGCTCCTGAACGATAAAATCTGGAGCGAAGTGTAGGGAGCAGTCCGTAAGGCCGCTCCCTTTCAAGTTTTCCTCTGTATCCAATAGATGCAAAAGCGTAGTCACCGCATAACCCGAACTTACCATAGGCTGATATCTAGAGAAGTATTCACCATATGTCTCGTTGATAAAATCCACATAGGATTGACCCTTTAGGTACTCATCAAGCACCCGTTCGTCTTGCCATGTGATGATATCTGTAATCGGTTTTCCATGACGGGCAAGCAAAAAGCTATGCATGTTACCGGTGACAGAAACAGCTTTGACTTCGGACAGGTCGAACGTCTCGTCCATTAGGTCGATAAAACCAAAGAGATCTGCCCTCACCTGATCGATATCGAATTCACGCCTTAGCCCAATGGCTCTGCGACAGGTATTTGGCTTACTTAAAAACGCAGCACTGCCATCCCTGGCGTCAAATATACATCCTCCAAAGGACGTCGTGCCAAAATCAATACCAAGCACCTTCATCTATGCTTCACCCGTGCTTCCAAACGCCTCCATTACCTCCGAGAATACCTCTTTGAATGCTCCTTTGGAGAAATATGACAGCTGATCGTATAGCGCATGGGGGTGCTCCGCCATGTATGCTCCCAATTTCCGGGCCACATCCCTATATCCATAGCTGAAATAGTTGATTTTCCTGATGCCCCGCTCAATCATATTGCGGTAATCTTCGAACACTAACCCAGAACCCCCGTGAACAACCAAATGGGTGTTCAAACTCCTATGTAACTCTGCAAGTAGACCTAAATTTAGATCGGGTTCGCTACGCATGATCCCATGAACTGTACCAAAAGCCACAGCTAGAGCATCTACACCTGTTTCATCTACGAATCTTTTGGCACTTGCCACATCGGTCATATCAATTACTACATCATCCTCAGAGCATTCAGAGGTTCCCTCTACCCCCATCTCCCCCACTTCCCCTTCTACCGACACATTACGGGCGTGGGCATACTCCACTACTGCTCTTGTTTGCCTAATGTTTTCTTCAAGTGACAAGGTAGATCCGTCAAACATTACTGAGGAGCAGCCTAGTTCGATTGCCTGCTTCACAGTCTCAAAATCTAGTCCATGATCGAGGTGAACGGCTACTGGAACTGTTGCCCTTTTAGCCTCATGAACGATAATATTCATGATGGAGGAAAAATCTACATCTGCTAACTGTACTTGAGCTATGGCCAAAATCACTGGCGAACGGGTCGCTTCTGCCGCATCTAGAATCCCTCGAACGCTCTCGTAGTTGATCACGTTGAAACTACCGACGGCGTATTTTCCTGCATCGGCTCGATCTAGTATCTCCTTCAAAGTTACGATAGCCACATTAAGCACTCCTTCTATTAATGCGTATTATCTCTTGCTTGAAATTCCCGGACTTGGCGTACATAGCTAGGGTGATATTTTTCCATTAGTCCACGTTTCTGTCCAAAATGCGTCTCCTTAAAGATCCCACCGGTTATGGTTGAGGTAATGCCCCCACTCAAACTCCCCAAAATACAGGCTTCAACCAGATCGATGGGCCGCCCTTGCTTTCCCAATTGCAGAGCTACTGATGCAACTACTCCGCCACAATAATTGTCACCGCAACCAACAGTATCGCCTTCTGGTAGCAACCCCCGCTGCTTGTCTTGGTCGATATCAACTACGATAGGGATGAATCCCTCGTAAGGTAAGCAAAGCTTCCCCCGACCATAGACATACGTCGGGTTTAGGCCATCAGTAACCAAAATACCCCCAAGGGATGGAAATGACTTAAAATAATCCACGGCGCTATGCAAATCCCGTGTACCGCTATAGTTAAGGGCCTCCTCTTTATTCATAATCAATATGTCTATGTATTCGTAGACCGCATCAGAATCTCCTAGAACCCATTTCGTTTTTCCCCTCATCAAGGGATCACTAGCTGTGCTCACGATAGTAATACTACCCGCCTCTTTGCACCTTTTCAGTACCTCAGTAAAAACACCGCTAATCTCCGGCTCCCACTGGATAGCAGAGAAAACCGTTAACTCGCTAGCATAAAAATCATGGTCTAATTGCTCTAGCTGCAATGCAGTGGAAGGGTGAACACATGGAGCGCAGATAAATGTACGGGATGGATTGCCATCGAGGTCATTGCCACACAGAGCATGGGTAACTACGCTGTCACCTTCCATGACTTGAATCTTGTCTGTACGCAATGGCGTTTTTCCCACAGTGTCCATAATAATGCTTCCTGGCTCATTGTCAGGAATATTAGCATAATAGTAAACATCTATTTCATCGCGGTCAAAGAGAAGCTGGGCAGCGCTTACCAACGTAACTATTGAAACGCCTCCCAAGACTTTATGGGGCGTTCTCCCACCCGTTATATCCTCTATGATAGCCGCTTCGGACTTACCGAAAAACGTGGTTAAATGGCTTGACAAGTTTCCTTCGCCAATCATCAGCCCATTGCTACCGTCTTTACATAAGTACCGCTTTACTCCAGGTGATGTGAAATCGATGTCCTGGTAGATGTAATCCACGACACAACAGCCCACTCCAGAGATCCTCATTTTCCGTCCCCTTACCTAGCAAGACTATTTTGCCGAGTATTTGTTCCTCAAGATGTCAACTGTTACAGCGGCTATAATCACAATACCCTTAACAACTTGCTGTGAGTAATAAGAAACGCCAAGTATTGTTAGTCCATTGTTCAATATGCCCATGATGAGAGCCCCAAATAGGGTACCAATCACACTTCCCTTGCCACCAGTGAAACTCGTCCCACCTATGATTGCAGCAGCAATAGCGTCTAACTCATAGCCGTTTCCGATTAAGCCGTTGGCACTATATAGTCTACTACCAATCATTACCCCGCCCAGTGCGCTACACAGACCGCTAATCACATAGGCAGAGAGCAGCATGCTTTGCACCTTAATGCCCGTAAACCGTGCCGCCTGCAGATTACCGCCTACAGAGTAAATTCTCATACCATAGACTGTCTTTTTTAGTATCCAATGAAACGCCAATACTACCAAAACTGCGATTACCACTAACCAGGGAAACGGTCCAAGATAATCGTTCCCGATCCATGCAAAATGCAGATCGCTATTGATGATAGAGACCCCATTACAGAGCAAAAACGCCGCTCCCCTTAGGTAGGTCATAGCACCTAAGGTGGCTATAAAAGGAGGTAGACCCACATAAGCTACTAAGGTACCATTAATCAAACCGGCGACCATTCCGGTCAGCAAAGCCGCGGGAACGGCAAGGTAGCTGACTGTGGTCAGCGAAAGCTTTAGAGCTACAACCGCAGTCAGGGCCGCTATGGCGCCTACCGATAGGTCAATTCCGCCGGTAAGGATAACAACAGTCATCCCCGTTGCTATAACGAGGTTAATCGACGTAGCCCGAAATATGTTCAGCATATTGGCAAACGATCTGAAGTTCGGGGTCAAAAGCCAGAAAACCAGAAAAAATGCGATTAATATAGGTAAAATGCCCAGATTCCTTGTGAGCGCCTTTCCTTTATCCTTTGCTAGGACATCAAGCTGTGCCACAGTTCTGTCTCCCTTCCACATATTCAAATGAGTAGTCTGGAGCCTTAATACCAGAAGCATAGGCTAGTATATTTTCCTGTGTAAACTCTTCTCTGTTAGATATCTCCGCCACCAATCTACCTTCACGCATGACTAAAATCCGCTGGGCCATACCTATAACTTCAGGAAGGTCACTTGAGATTAGAATAATGGTCACCCCTGCTGCAGATAGCTCACTGATCAGCTGGTAAATTTCACTCTTGGCACCCACATCTATACCACGGGTCGGCTCATCTAGTATCAGAACTTTGGGTCTGACTTCAAGCCACCTAGCCAGCAGTACTTTTTGCTGGTTTCCACCGGATAAGTACATTACTTCCCTATCAATATCGGGGGTTTGGATATTCCTCCGAGCAACAGCTTCCTCGGCAACTTCTTTGAGCTTCCGAAGGTCAAGTACATTGCGTCTGGATATGGGTTCAGTATGCGCGACGTTAATCACGATGTTGTGGGCACACGATAGCTCCAAAAAAAGCCCATGGGCTCTTCTATCTTCCGGGACATAGCCGATTCCGTAACTGATGGCATCCACGGGGTCTTTTATGTCTAGCTTTTTTCCATCCAGATAGAGATCGCCAGCCTGCTTCTCACCTATACCAAAAATCAAGTTACCTAACTCTGTACGCCCTGCTCCTACTAACCCAGTAATGGCCAAAATCTCGCCCTTACTCACTGAAAACGAGGCATTAAAGACGCCCTTGCCATCATCAAATCCACGGGCAACGAAATACCCACGCTGCGAAGAGCCCGCAGCAGGAATATCCGGATAATAATCAGATAGTGCCCGACCGATCATCCATCGCACCATGTCCCTTTCATTAATCTCATCACCCCGCATTGTGCCAATATAAACGCCATCCCTAAGAACTGTAACAGCATCGGCGATTTGCAGGACCTCAGGCAATCTGTGGCTGATGAAGATAACGCTGATACCCCGATCACGCAGCCCGCGAATAACGTCCAGCAATCTTGCGGTTTCTCTGTCGCTAAGAGAAGCCGTAGGTTCATCCATTATAAGAATATTGCCGTTATGCCGCAGGGCTCTAGCAATCTCTACCTGCTGCTGCTCTGCTATACTTAAATCGCCGGCGTAGGCTTCGGGGCTAAAAGATGCACCAAGGCTTTCTAGCAGGCGTTCAGACGACTCCTTCATTGCCTTCCTGTTGAGAATCCCGTATTTAGCGAGTTCACTGCCGGTAAAGATATTCTCATAGACAGTCATATCCGGGGTGATATTCAGCTCTTGACTGATTAAGTTTATGCCTAAATCAATAGCCTCTTTGATCCCAGCAAGCTGAGTAACACGACCCTCCAGCACCAACTCTCCCGAAGTCATCGATTCGGCTCCACTTAGGATCTTCATAAGTGTACTCTTACCGGCGCCATTTTCACCAACTACAGCATGAACCTCACCACGATTAATGGCAAATGTCACATCCTGTAGGGCTTGCACACCTGGATATTGCTTCGATACTTGGTTAATCTGCAGTAATACATTCGCATCTGCCAACTGGTAAACCCCCAAATGTACACATATTTGGCCAAATTGACGTATGAGGGTTGGAGAGAGCTACTTCAAGAAATAGCTCTCTCCAACTATTAATCTGTCAATGACTTATTTCTCCGGAATTGCCCATCCGGTGTATCCCTGGGCGACGTCTTCCTGTGTGATAAGCCGTACTGGGATTAACTCAGTCTCGATCTCGGGAGGATTGCCGTTCATGACCTCCCAACCAACCTCTACAGCATGGTAGGCCATATAGTACGGATCCTGTGCTGCTGTAGCAGCGAAAATACTATCCTTGAGCTTCTGGGACTCAGCAGCATCAGGCGAACCGTCAACACCAACAACAAACATCTCGTCGGCACGTTTGGCCTGCTTGATAGCGAGCTCCGCTCCTAACGCAGTTGGGTCGTTAACTCCCCATACTGCATCAATTTTGGGGAAAGCTGTTAGCAAGTCTGACATGAGGTTCATGCTCAGCTCTCTTCTGCCTTTTCCGTTCTGGGTATCTGATAGCACTTTTAGGCCAGGATATTCAGCCATGCAAGCATCAAAACCCATTTTCCTATCCAAAGAGGCGGAAACCGGATCTCCAACTATCGCCACGACGTTACCCTCGCCATTGAGTCTCTCGGCGATATATTTCGCCACTATGTAGCCAGCCTGGAAGTTATCACTGGTCATGGTGGCATCAACCCCGCCGGCAGCAGTTACGTCAGATGCTATGACGACTATTCCTGCCTCTTTGGCCCGTCTCACGGCGGGTGCAATACCTTCA
>JAAZMF010000227.1 GCA_012798955.1 Bacillota bacterium
CATTCATACCCAACCTTAAACGGAGCCGCATACGAAGGTTGTGGACATACGAAGAAGTAAACGAAATGACCACAGAGGAAATCATCCAGCTTCTCCTCAACATGGGCATCCCGTTTGATAAGGACGAGTTTTTGCGAGACACCGAAGAATGCTATTCCGCTGAGCAAATTTCGGAGGGCTGGTTTAGATTTTTCGAGGTAACTGCAGAAGGCAGAGACGAAGACTTTCCTTGGCTGGCCGCATGGGTTTTGTGGGAAAGACTAGCCCCCGCCGACAATGTATCCTTAGAGAAAATGAGCGATTTAATCGATGAAGGCGCCGACTATTCATTCGCTGATGATCCCGCAACAGCCAGTGATATCTGGCTAAGGGTATGGGAAGCGCTCAAGTACAAATGCAAATTCGAACCGTCCACCCTGGCCTTTCTCGATGGGCATTATCGCGGTTCGTTCTTCGTTAGCAATTTTGTCCAGGATCTGGAGATAGAGTTGCATAACGCTGGGGTGCGCGATAAGACCTACTTCCAGAAAAGAATCGACTATTGCAGGGAGTTCTTGAACTTCTTTCCCGATGAAGATGAGTTGATAACTCACAATACGAGACGCGCCATTGCCGAGTCATACGCAAGTCTAGGGGATTATGAACGAGCCGAATTAGAGTTTGAGAAGTTGGTACAGGACTTTCCGAATAATCCATGGGGTTATATTGGCTGGGGGGGTATGCACTTCCGAAGGGATGATTACGGTAAAGCGAAAGAACTCTATACGAGAGCTTTGACTGTGACGACAGACAAAGGTGACATTGCGGCTGTGCAGGAAAGACTAGAAGACTTAGAAGAAGCGATTAAAACACAAGAGCAGGTCTAGGTGCAGCTGCCCGATATGGTGTACTGATCATAGATTGAATAGGCTCTGGCAATATCACAGACCGATACCAGTCCAAGAATTGCTGTTGACAGGAGATTTTGCTACTGTTATACTCGGGCTAATGACAAGATCTTAAAGTGAATAGCCTGCTTTACTCTTATCGAGAGAGGTGGAGGGACTGGCCCGATGAAACCCGGCAACCGGCGTTATGACGCGAGGTGCCAATTCCTGCTAGTGTACAGGCACTAGGGAGATGAGAGAGGAATTGTATACTATATAAATCCTCTTCCGTCTGGAAGGGGATTTTTCGTAACAGCTAGAGTCTGCGGCTGTATGGGGGTGGAATATGTGATTGAGATTCGCAACCTGACCAAGATCTTTAGCGATGGGCACAACGAAGTGCGAGCCCTCGATGATGTTAGCTTACACGTTAAGCCTGGTGAGATCTATGGCATCATCGGCCTTAGTGGTGCCGGCAAGAGCACCCTGGTGCGTTGCGTCAACATGCTGGAACGGCCCCAAAGCGGTACAGTCTTGGTCAATGGCACTAACATTACCGCGTTAGGCAAACGGGAGCTTAGATCGGCCCGTCAGCGGATAGGCATGATCTTTCAGCACTTTAACCTGCTATCTTCCCGGACGGTGTTTGGCAATGTGGCCTTTCCTTTGGAAATCACTGGAGTACCCAAAGGGGAGATCAAAGGGAGAGTTACAGAGCTATTGGAGCTAGTTGGTTTGCAGGACAAGGTAGACAGCTACCCCGCCCAGCTTAGCGGCGGCCAAAAACAGCGGGTGGGCATCGCCCGGGCACTGGCCAATCGCCCCAAGGTGCTCCTATGTGATGAAGCTACATCGGCCCTCGATCCGGAGACAACTGCTGCCGTCTTGGATCTACTTCAGAACATCAACCGTCAGATGGGATTGACCATTTTACTTATCACCCACGAGATGCCGGTCATTCAGCACATCTGCGACCGGGTGGCAGTAATTGAGCATGGCAAGATAGTGGAAAGCGGACCGGTGCTGGATGTTTTCACAAAACCAAAGACCGCTCAGGCCAGGCGCTTAGTCCGGGGCGTGATCGACATAGATATACCGCCGGATCTTCTGGAGCGTCACTGTGATGAAGACAGCATGCTGCTTAAGATATCTTTCATCGGGACTTCCGCGGGCAAGCCCATTATGGCCAGCGTGATGCGGCGATTCCCGGTATTAGTCAACATCTTGTTTGGCCGCATCGATCATATCAAAGAGACTCCCTTTGGGACTTTGGTGGTGGAGCTCTCCGGTGAGAGCCAGGCCCTGAAGGATGCGATAGCCTTCCTAGCTCAACAGGATCTGCAGCTGGAGGTGTTGCGCGATGCTTAATCCGATGATTTGGAGCTTGCTTTGGCAGGCCACCGGTGAAACCCTCTATATGGTGGTGGTGGCGGTAGTCTTAGCGGAAATAGTAGGCCTGCCCTTAGGAGTTGTCCTAGTCACCACTGAGCCGGGTCACGTGCTGGAAAGCCGGGTTTTAAATCGCTTCCTCGCCATCATAATCAACATCGGGCGCTCGGTGCCCTTTATCATCTTGATGGTAGCCATTATCCCCTTTACCCGCAGGGTAGTCGGCACCTCCATCGGCACAACCGCGGCTATGGTGCCCCTGACTGTGGCGGCTATCCCCTTTGTGGCCCGATTGGTGGAGACAGCCCTCAAAGAAGTAGACGGGGGTGTAGTGGAGGCGGCACTGGCCATGGGCGCTTCGCCGTGGCAGATTATTAGCAAGGTCCTCATCCCGGAAGCTATGCCTTCACTGGTATTGGGACTTACCATTACAGCAGTTAACCTGATTGGCTACTCCGCCATGGCGGGGGCCGTAGGAGGAGGTGGGCTGGGCGATCTGGCCGTTCGCTACGGGTACCAGCGCTTTCGCGGAGATATCATGCTAGTGACAGTAGCGATTCTCATCGTGCTGGTACAGATGATGCAGACCCTAGGAGACTGGGCTGCCAATCGGTTATCCAGGAAATAGAGGCTTTAAGGAGGTCATTTACATGAAAAGAGCATCTGTTGTAATCCTAGTCGTTAGTCTATTGCTTTTCGGCGGCACTGCCAATGCTGCGACCCTTAAGGTAGGAGCAACCCCGGTGCCCCATGCTGAGATTCTAAACCTCATCAAGCCGGACTTAGCGGCAGTTGGCATCGATCTTAAGGTGATCGAGTTCACCGATTACGTGCAGCCTAACTTAGCTCTAGCCGAAGGTGAACTTGACGGCAACTATTTCCAGCATATCCCTTATTTAGAGACCTTCTGTGAGGATCACAGATTAGATCTTACTTATATCACCAAGGTCCATATTGAACCCATGGGTGGGTATTCTCAGAAGCTAAAGGACATCGATCAGCTAAAGAAAGGCGCCCGAATTGCCATTCCCAACGATCCCGTCAACGGCGGACGAGCTCTCTTGCTTCTGGAAAGACAAGGCCTTATCAAATTAGATCCTGCAGCGGGTATTACTGCTACCATCTTTGACATCACCGCCAACCCTAATAACATTCAGTTTAGTGAGCTAGAGGCGGCCCAGCTTCCGAGGGTCCTGCCCGATGTGGACTTGGCCGTTATCAACACCAACTACGCCCTAGAGGCGGGTTTGGTGCCCATGACCGACGCCTTGTTCATCGAAGACAGCGAGTCGCCCTATGTGAACATCCTGGCAGTGCGCAAGGCTGATATCGAGCGAGGGGATCTCGCTAAGCTTTCAGAAGCTCTGCTATCGGATAAGGTGAGGGATTACATCCTAGAGCAGTATGAAGGGGCAGTTGTGCCCGCCTTCTAACTGGTCCTAGTCAAGGAGAATGAATTGGGCGGCGTAGTACTTGCCGCCCAATTTGTTGTCTTGGTGGAACGGGTTTCTATGAGTTCCTCAACCGATGTCTAAATGCTAGCCTAAAGTACCACCTTAACACGGAGGAAGAGTGGATCACCTTGCCAAATCAACCCCCAAAGCAACAACGCGAGGAGGGTCAAATGGTCTAACAAGGGGGTATCGATACGGGAAATCA
>JAAZMF010000034.1 GCA_012798955.1 Bacillota bacterium
CAAAAGGGGTGTTGTTTTCTTCCTTGGTAAACCATTTTAGAAACAAGGCGGCTCCTTCCTGGTGAGCATCATCGGTTTTAGACACACACATACCGGCACCTTGTAGGATTGCATATCCATGACCACCCTGGAATACAGGATAGGGGACAGGTAGAAAATCGATGTCAACTTTGTCGTAACCACAGGCTACCCAAGTAGGGAAATAAGAGGCTCCCGAGGAGGAACCGACATAGGCAATTAGGTCGTTGGATTTGATATCATCGGACCGGAACTTGCCCACGGCATCAAAATACCCCATACTATAGCCCTTGTAGTACACTTCGAAAACCCGACTTAGCACCTCTTGGTTCAAAATTACCTTGCCTTTCCCTGTTTCACTAGTATGTAGAATTTCAACACCTAGCTGACGGTTGCCTATAATGATGTAATTGGCCACCGAATCTAGACCCATCATGCCTTTACCATCCCATGGGGTGTTAGGTGTGGCATCATCAATCCATTGGTAGTACTGTCGGGCAGTTTCATATAGTCCTTCCCAAGTAGCCAGACTCTCCGATGTTACCCCTGTTGCAGTGCAAAACTCCTGCCAAGCTGTGTTGTTTATATATAGTAGCTCGGTACTCTTGGCAATGGGCACCAATAGCAGTCGGTTATCATGGGAATAGCCACCCTGGAAAAAAGCCGGTACATATTTAGCTTTTTCCTCTTCCGTCAGATAGTCGTTTAAGTCGATCAGTTTTCCACAGCTATCGATCTCCAATGCCTTGTCCGGATAGCAAGAAAAAATATCAGGCATGGGCTCGGAATTGACCACCCCTGTAGCAGCACCGGTAATCTCTCGCTCCAACCGAGCAAGCCCCCCTATTGCAATAGGATGGACCACTACACCCTTCTCTCTTCCTACTGTTTGATTGAAAGTAGTAATAGCTTCCTCTAGGGCTACCAAGGCATCCCCCACATAGTAGTGCCATAGGGTAATTGTGATGGGTTTTCGGGGATCCAAAGCGGTCTTTTCTTTGCCACACCCGGACAAAAACAATGTGGTCAATAATAGCACGACAATCCATGTCTTCCCGCTAGTTTCCATCGAACCTCGTCCCCATTTCTCCTGCTAAGTGTTCGTCCAACTGTGTGACTCGCCGATTGTCGCTGTTCACGTAGACAGTCGGGCTCTGACAACTAGGTGTTCTTATAATCGCGCAATCGAATCCTAGCAACACTACAGCCTACGGGTAGTAGGCCATAGTGTCCATAGTGTCTTCGAACAAGAGACATTGGGCCTCTAACCCGCTAAGCCTAGTATGTGTGAAAAAACTATAAGGAACTTCATGACAATTATACCACAGACTACCTTTCTATCGTAAAATGAGTGTTTGCCTTGTTCACCGGTTGTGGAGTGGAACTACCGCATACAGCGAGGGGCCTCACTCACCGCCCTCGGTCTCTAGTTGTTCACCGACTGCCTCCCAGCGCCGCATAAGCTGATTGAGCTGGTCTTCGAGTAGGTCTACATCCTCTTGCAGTTCCCGCATTCGCCGGTGATCCTGGAGGGTCTCCGGCTGCGTCATCTCCGTGTATTTCACATCCCGGGCAGTCTCTTTCTCAACAATAAGCTCCTCCAGGTGAGTGATTTCGGTCTGTAATGAATGTAGATCCACACGTTTTCTGCTTTCTGGCCTCTCTGGTTGCCGACTCTGTAATCGTATGGACTTCATCCCAACCGGGGAAGAATTGGTACTTTGGGCGCGTTGTTCTGCTTGCTTCGATGCGTAGTAGTCGTAGTTGCCGGGATAGTAGCTGAGCTTGCCGTTGTCCAGGACGTAGATTCCTTCAATGACCCGGTTGAAAAAGCGGCGGTCGTGTGAGACTACCAAAAGAGTACCCTTGTAGTCGAGTACAGCCTCCTCCAAAATCTCGATGGACGGTAGATCCAGATGGTTGGTGGGCTCATCGAGAATGAGCAGATTGACCTTGGTATAGACCATCTTCAGCAGCTGGAACCGTACTCGTTCGCCGCCGCTGAGAGATACCAAGGGCTTAAACACGAGATCGCCCGAGAAACCATATTTGGCCAATAAGGCACGAGCCCGTGATTCTGCCAGCTGTGGTACGATGCTGCGGAAGGCGGCGAGGACCGTCTCTTTATCAGTGAGGGGAGGAGGTTGCTGTGGCAGATAGCCGATCTTGAGACTTGCCCCTGTGTACACACATCCTGCATCAGGCTGCAGTTCGCCTAGTAGTAGGCGAATCAGCGAGGTTTTACCCGCTCCATTAGGACCTGTAAGGCCTAGCTTCTCACCATAGCGCACCTGCCAGTCCAGCCCCTGAAATAGGGTGCGATGCCCTAGGGTGAGATTGACATTGTCGAGGCGAACTACTTCTTTGCCGCTGCGATGGCCACCGAAGCGCAGGTCATAATCAAAGAGATGTGCGTCGGGATTCTCCACCTTCTCCATCCTGTCGATTTGCTTCTGTATGTTCGCGGCACGCCTGAAGAACTTCTCATTGTCAGCCGCGACAGCCCATTGCCGCAGGCGCTTTATGGCCGCTTCCTTGCGCTTGATCTCTTTCTGTTGTATTTGGTATTCCTTAACCGCCTGCTTATAGAGATGATCCCTTTGCTCTAAGTAGAAGGAGTAGTTGCCGGCAAACTCACGGGCACGGCCCCGACTCACCTCAATAATGCGGCTGACAGTGCGATCGAGGAAGTAGCGATCATGGGAGATGATGACAGCTGTCCCCCTGTAGCAGGAGA
>JAAZMF010000035.1 GCA_012798955.1 Bacillota bacterium
ATTCTTGATGAGATTAAGGATGATGAACTCAAGATCAAGAGACGGGAAGGCGGCAATGACGCCCGCTGGGTGTTAGTGGATCTAGGAGATGTGATTGTCCATGTGTTTCACCATGCCGAGCGGGAGTTTTATGATCTAGATAATCTTTGGAGCGATGCCGGTGAAGTCGATTGGGAGGCAAGTTGACGGTAATTCCTATCATGTTCTGGCTAGATACTATGACCGGCTGATGGATGAAGTGGATTATGATGCTTGGTGTGACTATGTCCTTGACATAGTTGGTAGGGTGCAGAGCAGAGGGGCTCGGATAGCAGGAGGCAGGATACTCGATCTGGCCTGTGGAACGGGGGAGTTTGCCTATCGCCTTTGCCAGCGGGGCTTTCAGGTGACGGCCATAGATATCTCCCCTGCCATGCTAGCTATGGCTGAGGCCAAGGCTCGTTCCCATGACGTAGCCTTAGAGTTGCTTCAGCAGGATATGCGTACATTTGAGGTTTTTGATGAGTACGATATAGTCTTTTGCCTTTGCGACAGTATGAACTACTTGCTTTATCCTGCTGACTGGTTAACTACTTTTCAGAGGGTATTTGAAGTACTGAGCCCTAGGGGGCTTTTTGTGTTTGATGTTAATACCCCCCATAAGCTTGCTACGGTCTATGGTGATCAAACCTATGCTGCAGATCAGGGCGATTTTGCCTATATTTGGGAGAACGATTATGATCCTGATACCAGTATCTGCCATATGGAGCTCACGTTTTTTGTTCAAGAGCACAAGAGAACGGGGACAAGCTCATACGAGAAACTCACCGAGACCCATGTGCAAAAAGGGCTCTCCCCTAAGGCCATCATTGAGCTGATTAGGTGTGCGAGCTTTGAGCTACTTGGACAATATGGAGATCTCACCTACAACATGCCAAATGACACATCGGAGCGTATTACCTTTTTGTGTGCTAAATCCTGCTAAGGTCGGGTGATTGGAGATTGGCATTTGATTAATCCTTGGGGTGAAATAGTATTGCTATAGATGAACCGAAGATGATGGCACTTGCTAATCCTAAGCCTGTAATTTCAAAAGCCCCTGTGAAAAGCCCTATCCAGCCAAGACGTTTAGCCTCTGCAAGCATTCCGGCAACAATTGAACTACCAAATCCGCTTACAGGAATGAGGGCACCGGCACCGGCGAATTCAACCAGTTGCTCATATATGCCTAACCCTCCTAGTATGGCCCCAATTACCGCAAGGCCAACTAAGATATGGGCGGCGGTAAGTTTTGTGTTATCGTGGACGATTTGGCAAAGCGCACAAATCCCGCCCCCCACCAAAAACGCTTTCACATAGTCCAATAGCTCACCTGCTTTCGTACATCCACGCTAGTTGTTGTCGATCACCACAGCATGGGCAATTCCACCAATGGATTCCCCCTGTTGATAGGACAAGGGACTAAAGAGGGCACCGGTGGCTAAAGCTAGTACGCGGCGATACCTGCCCTGGCACATCTCTTTGATCACGTAGCCCATAATCCCCAATGCAACACAGGCACAGCCGCTACCCCCGGCTCCAGTCCTTTGATGGGGTTTATAGATGCTGGCTCCCACATCCTTGTGCTTTGTGCCCAGTGTATAGCCTGCTTCTTTAGCCAAGTCCACAAAGAGCTGCTGGCCCATATTACCCAGATCACCGGTGAGAATTAGATCATAATCCCCGGGTGAGCTATTTGTATCTTGGAAGTGCCTGCAAAGTGTGTCATTGGCAGCAGGTGCCATAGCCGCCCCCATGATGTCGGGACTTTTGATTCCAAAATCGATTACTCGGCCAAAGGTGGCGTGGGTGATTTTGGGGCCCTCGCCTTGGTTGCTTAACACCGCGGCCGCGGCGCCTGTTACTGTCCACTGGTTAGTCCCCTTATGTTGGACGTTAAGCTCAACTGGGTAGCGAAATTGTCGCTCACTAGCTTGATAGTGGCTAGAGGTAGCAACTAATATCGCATCAGCATATTGACCATCTATCATGAGGGCTCCAAGGCCTAGCCCTTCCACCATGCTTGAGCAAGCACCATAAATACCAATAAAGGGAATGCCCAGATCCCTGGCGCAAAAGCTAGATGATATGATCTGATTGAGCAGATCACCCCCAATAAAATAATCCATATCATCTTCTGTCAATGTAGTCTTGGCTAGGGCATCTTGGGCGGCTTGGTAGAGCATTTTGCGCTCAGCTTTTTCCGGCGTGAATTCTCCCATCATGGAATCGGTCAAAAGCGCGTCGATGTAGTCACCAAGGTTACCATCCCGCTCTTTTGGTCCGGCGATGGTAGCGCTACCGATGATCCTGGGTGGCCGGCCAAAAACCAAAGTCTGTAATCCCAACTGTTTTTCTGCCATGGGTCACCTCCTGGAGATGGATGAAGCCAGGTTTAGGATAGCATGCCAGTGACAATCAACCGTAGCAAAGCGACGATGAAACCGCTGAGGATGCCATATACTAAAACAGGGCCAGCGATGACGAACATCTTCGCACCCATCCCCAGGATATATCCTTCCCTCTTGAAATCCATGGCCGCGGCTGTAATAGTATTGGAAAATCCCGATATAGGTACCGCGGCTCCCATACCCGCCCGTTCGGCCAACCAGTCATATACCCCTAATCCCGTGGTGATGGAACCCAAGGCTATAATGGTCGCTAAGGTGGCGGCTGATGCCTCCAATTTGCCAAATTGCATTTTGCCTAAGAGGTTTAAGACCAATTGACCTATGACACAGATGGCCCCTCCCACCACATAAGCTAGAACAATGTTTTGCACGTATTTGGGCCTGGGTGTTGCAGCTTGGACCATCTTCTGGTATTGATCTTGCAGAGCCTGGGTAGATTTGTCCAAGAAAGAGCCCCCTTCTACGGTGATTATGCCGTAAGTAGTATGGATGGAAGGTGGTCGGATTATACCGGTTGATTTTTGCAGTATGATTGCGTATAATAGCTGTATACAAGTATAGAAATATTGATAATATCGATGATGAGGAGTAGTAGGCTAGGCTATGGGCAGTAGAGAGCCGGGTGAGGTGAAAGCCGGTACCTTAGATTAGCTGAATCTCGCCTTGGAGATGGATCGGTGAAGCGTCAAGTTAGCCGATCTCGTGTGGCGGACGTTATTTTGCTGAAGAGAGGGTGGACCTAAGATTCCGGTGGCTCAGAAGGTAATAGTCGGGATTTGCGCTGGGTTCATCAACAAGGGTGGTAACGCGGGTACACAGATCTCGTCCCTTACAAGGGATGGGATTTTTTTGATCTGTAGATAATCATACAGAGGAATAATTTCATGAGTAGTATTGCGCAAGGAGTGGGGGTAGTTGTATGGGTGAGAAGTACAATTTCCGTGAAATCGAAGGGCGATGGCAACGGCGTTGGGAGGAAGACGGACTTTATGCGGCGGCAGATGAGGATGAGCGGCCTCGCTACTATTGTCTGGAGATGTTTCCCTATCCATCGGGCCGTTTGCATATGGGGCATGTGCGAGTCTATTCTATAGGTGATGTGTTAGCTAGGTTCAAGCAGATGCAAGGGTATAATGTACTTCATCCTATGGCTTGGGACGCTTTTGGCTTACCGGCGGAAAATGCCGCCATTCAGCGCAATATCCATCCCCATCAATGGACATGGGCCAATATAGATCACATGCGCGAAGAGCTGAAACGGTTAGGGCTTAGTTATGATTGGGATAGAGAATATGCTACTTGTGATCCCGATTACTATCGGTGGACACAGTGGCTCTTTCTGCTCTTATATAAGAACGGACTAGCATACCGGAAAAACGCTGCCGTGAACTGGTGTCCCTCTTGTGCCACCGTGCTTGCCAATGAGCAAGTAGTGGGCGGGCTCTGTGAGCGCTGTGATACTGCAGTGGATAGAACCGATTTGGAGCAATGGTTTTTCAAAATCACCGATTATGCCCATCGTCTGTTAGATGGTCTCCATCAGTTAGATGGGTGGCCAGAAAAGGTCAAAGCTATGCAGGCCAATTGGATTGGCCGCAGCGAAGGCGCTGAGATCATCTTTGCAGTTGATGGCCTTGATGAACATCTACCAGTGTTTACCACAAGGGCCGACACCGTTTTTGGTGTGACTTATATAGTGATCGCTCCTGAACATGAACTGGTAGAGAAGTTAATCGCCAATCAGGCCAATGGCGATGAAATAAGGGCTTTCATAAAGGACGTATTGGCGGAGGATGAGATTACCCGTACCTCCGAGGAAACGGAGAAAAGAGGGGTTTTCACTGGGAGCTATGCCATTCATCCCCTAGATGGGCGACGCCTTCCCATTTTGATCGCTAACTATGTGGTAGGGGGCTATGGCACCGGAGCTGTGATGGGTGTACCGGCCCATGATCACAGAGATTTCTCCTTTGCCAAAAAATATGACCTGGATATCCGCAGAGTGATCACCCCTGAAAGTGGGTCGGTGACTGAGGAGCTCAACGGGGCCTATGTGGAAGATGGCATTCTGATTGACTCCGGCGATTTTACGGGGCTAACTAGTGAGACAGCCAGAGAGCAGATCGCCCTCCATCTTGAGGCCAGCAAACAGGGTGGCAAGAAAACCAATTATCGGTTGCGGGATTGGTTGATTTCCAGGCAACGATATTGGGGGACTCCGATTCCCATCATCTATTGTGACAAGTGCGGTGTTGTACCAGTACCCGAAGAGGATCTCCCGGTGGTATTGCCAACGACAGATATCGAGTTTCGTCCCACAGGTCAGTCGCCGCTTGTTGACTGTGAGCAGTTTGTCAACACTACATGCCCTGAGTGTGGGGGGCCGGGTCGCCGGGAGACTGATACCATGGATACCTTTATCGATTCTTCTTGGTATTTTCTCAGGTATACAGACCCCCATAACGATGAACTGCCATTCGCCAAGGAGAAGGCAGATGCCTGGATGCCTGTGGAGCAATATATTGGCGGCATAGAGCACGCGATATTGCACTTGATGTATTGTCGCTTTTTCCAGATGGTGCTTTCCGATATGGGCCTTGTAGAGACTGATATCCCCTTCCATAATCTCATGACCCAGGGTATGGTTCTACGGGATGGAGCAAAAATGTCAAAATCCAAGGGTAATGTTGTTGACCCTGATCGGATTATTGAGCAGTATGGTGCTGATACTGCCCGCTTGTTCATTCTATTTGCTTCACCTCCTGAGAGAGACCTAGAGTGGAGTGACGAGGGAGTTGAAGGTTCATATAGGTTTATCAATAGGACGTGGCGCCTAGTTGTTGAGTATGTCGATCTCATTAGAGACAAGAAGGGCCCCATCCCAGAGGAGATAGGTCCCCAGGAACGACAATTGAGGCGCATCGTCCATGGAAGTGTCAAGAAGGTGACTAGGGATATAGGTGATCGGTTCAGCTTTAACACCGCCATTAGTGCCATTATGGAGCTAGTAAATGGACTCTATCAATACAAAGAGCTCCCCCTTGAGGAGCAAGACCTACTGGTGGTGCGGGAAGCGATTGAGCTCTTGCTCTTGGTCTTCGCCCCCTTTGTCCCCCATGTCACTGAAGAGCTTTGGCATCGTTTAGGTCACAATACGAGTATTCATCAAGAGCCTTGGCCGGCTTATGACGAAAAGGCTGCACAGGCAGAAGTTGTGACCATTGTGATTCAAATTAATGGTAAGGTGCGGGAACGGGTTGAGGTCCCCGCGGGAAGTGATCAAGAAGCCATTAAGGAGGCCGTATTTAGCGAAGCAAGGGTGCAGGAATATACCGAGGGCAAGACCATCGTTAGAACGGTAGTAGTGCCTGACAAGCTAGTCAATATAGTAGTAAAGTAATAGTTTAACTAGATACGGCAGGTTGGGTGGAGCTATCTTCTTGGAGATAGCTCCTTTTTTATGGGAAATATGCAGGAGTTCTATACTCGGGAAGGAATAAGTTAAACGGGAATGGATTTATGTGCCGGAAAAGTAAAGGGGGTCAAATCACTGTCTCGAATTACACTCGGTAAAGAGGAACAGATTTTCTTGTTGGTGGTGGCATGCTTGATGTTACTAGGGGGTGGTTTTCAGCTACTATATCGCCATGGTGAGCTGCTTTTAGAGGTGGACCCCGTGACTTGGGCTGAAGCTAATCAAAGAGACGGGAATGTGGAACAGGTTGCTGGGGATCCCGGGAGTACTCTTTCGGTCCCGGGAGAGCCCCCTAGTGTAGCAAATGAGCCGCCGAGCTCTATGCCTAGTGACCTACCTGTTGGTGGTACAACTGAAAGTAAGGGGGCGTCTTCCAAGGGAGAGAAAGTGCTTACAGTGAACATTAACACCGCATCTGCCCAGGAGCTTACTGCTTTACCAGGTGTTGGCCCAGTCCTGGCCGGTAGAATAGTTGATTATCGCCATGAGCACGGCCCCTTCTTAGATGGGCAGCAACTCATCGAAATAAAGGGGATTGGCAGCAAAACTTTAGCTCGGATGCTACCATTTGTCATAGTAAGGGATGATGAGGAGGCCTTGGCTAAGTGAGGATGGGCGGGACCTATTCATGAGGGGACATCTGACCCCAACACCATTGAATCGGTCAAGAATCATGGGTATCTCTCTAGATCTGCAAAGGCAGTTTCATGGCCTAGTCCATTGCTGGCTTGGTACTGCCTTTGCTTGGTACGTGGTGCTATGGTTTTCCCTGGGGATATTGTTTGGCAGATTGCTGGCTCTACCTCCTCACTTGATGTGGGTAGTCTCCTTGCTTTGGGTATTAGTTTGTTGCTTTAGGGTGTGGCTACGGCCAAGCCCCATAGGACGGGTTTGGCTAGTAATCTTGGTGGTGATGGTGGGAGCAACTAGTTTTTGTGTATGTTGGTTTGGGGTGGAGTATCGCCATAGATGGCTTACGGAGGTGGCAGAGGAGACTCCTATTCTGGCCCGAGTTAGGGGAATCTCTAGTCCAACCCCTCTGCGGCGCACGATTACGATGGAGATAGAAGGCATATCCCATTCTATGGGCTTTCAAAGGGCGAGGGGGATGGCCCGCATTACTCAAATGGCATTCCCCGATGAAGAACTAGAAGAGCTTAGACCTGGGCAATGGGTATGGGTTGTAGCTAGATTTCGCGCACCCAGGCGGGCATCAAATCCTGGGCAATTCGACTATGCCGATTATCTGCATCGCCGAGGTGTAGGGGCTGAGGCATATATAGAGGGCAACAGCTCCATCCAAAAGCTAAGGGAAGAGGAGTTGGTACAGATCCTGCATGGGCGGCGCCTAGCAGGTCACGGTATTCGATTTAACCTACTCTATGGGGCGGATAGCGTACGGAGAGCTTTGCTTGGTGTTTGGCATGATCACTTACCAAAACGTTCCCAGGATTTGCTGGCGGCCATGGTCTTCGGTGATAAGAGGCTCTTGCCCCAGGATGTACAGACGGCCTTTAGTCGTACTGGTCAAGCCCACTTGCTTTCTGTATCTGGATTACATGCGGGTTTTATAGCTGTGGCCATCTGGTCTTGTTTGAGAATACTTCGGATCAGCAAGCCTTGGAATAGCATCGTCACCATGTTGTTTGTTTGGGCCTATGCCCTAATAGTAGGCTGGAATTTGCCGGTGATTCGGGCGGCCACGACCTTGACCCTGTATCTGGCCGCCTTATGCCTAGGCCGTGGTCATGATCGATTGGCTGCTACGGGGTGGGCGGCCCTGCTCCAGCTTCTACTTAATCCAAGCCTAC
>JAAZMF010000036.1 GCA_012798955.1 Bacillota bacterium
AGACAGAGGGATCTCACATCTGAAGAGGAGATTGGTCTTTTGATGACAGGAGGGATGAGGGGATGAAGAGGTTTGGAGTTTCCTTGGCAGGCCTTGTCCTTCCCATTGTAATCGCTCTAGCACTGGGTTGTGTATTGGTATACGTTATTGGAGAAAGTCCTGGCGAGATGATGAAATACTTATGGTGGGGAGCCTTTGGCACCATGGGTAATACCCTCATCACTCTCCGTTGGGCCACACCACTTATCTTGTCTGGCCTTGCAGTAACGGTTGCCTATAGGGCGGGGCTATTTAATATGGGTGGTGATGGGCAGATCTACATAGGGGCTTTGTGTGCTGCTTTAGTCGGGGTAGAACTTGCTATGCCAGCCTATATTCATCTTCCCGTGGCCCTTATGGCAGCAGCCCTTGGTGGGGCTCTGTTTGCCCTCATCCCAGCCATTCTAAAGGTATACCTTAAGGTCAACGAAGTGGTAACAACCCTCATGTTCAACTATATCGGGCTTTTGCTCACCGACTATCTAGTACTCTTGTTCTATTTTCAGGGGGATTCCAATAAAGCCGTGGAGATTGCCATGCCTAGGGTTCAAGATACGGCTGCCATTGCCCGTATAGTACCTAGATACCCCCTTACTTGGGGCATCGTGGTGTCCATAGCTTTAGCTGTTTTGGTCCAGATCATGTTGAAGCACACAGTATGGGGATATGAAAAGGAAACCTTAGGAGCAAATCCTCAGTTTGCTCAGTATATCGGCATCAATATACAAAGAACGGCCCTCATAGCCTTTATGATTAGCGGCGCGATTGCGGGGATTGCGGGAGGCCTTGAGATCTTAGGTACCAATAGGCGCTTTGTGTCTCGCTTTTCCACAGGCCTGGGCAACGAGGGGATCGTTGTGGCTCTTTTGGGAAGGACAGATCCCCTTGGGATGGTGGTCGCTGGGATTTTCCTGGCAGCACTTAAGAATGGCTTCTTTGCTGTGGAGCGTATGACCAATATAGACCGGAGTGTGGCAATAGTTCTGCAGGGGATGATGCTGCTATTTATTAGCTCCCGGGCATTAATCCGGGTGTTTTACGATCTTAGTAAAGGAGGGGGCAAAGATGGCAGGAATTCTTAATCTTCACCTGCTAGCTGCAGGTTTGCGCCTCTCGGCACCTATCCTCCTAGCTGCCTTGGGCGGTCTTTTTACAGAAAGAGTGGGCATCTTCAACGTTGCACTGGAAGCGATGATGTTAGTTGGGGCTTTTGCGGGGGTTGCTTCGAGCTACGTAGCTGCCTCAGCCTGGGTGGGGGTCTTGGGTGCCATCCTAGCAGGCCTCGTTGTGGCCCTTATTTTTGCGCTATTTACCCTAAAACTTAAGTCTGATCCCATCATGACAGGTATCGCCCTGAACTTGATTATTGGGGGTTTCACAATCCTGCTTATGCAAGTCATATTCGATGTAAGGGGTATGTTCCATTCCACCCGAATAGGACTATTGCCTCAAATCAACTATTCTAATCCCATCCTAAGCCGCCTACTGGGCGGGAACAACGTTATATTCTATATAGCATTTATCTTAGTTCCCGTTATCTATGTTCTCTTTTATCACAGTAGGTTGGGGCTACGCATAAGGGCTGTGGGCGAGTACGCCCCTGCCACCGAGGCCGTAGGGGTAAGCCCCCAAAAATACCAGTTAATCAGCATACTTATCAGCGGGATCCTGTCAGGGCTTGCAGGTGCATGGCTGTCCCTTTCCTCCTTAGGGATGTTTAGTGAGAACATGACTGCTGGCCGGGGATTTATCGCACTTTCTGCGATTTTCTTTGGGCGTTCTACTCCGGTTGGCATTCTGCTTGCATCAGTATTCTTTGGCTTGGCGGAGGCATTTGCCATTAGGCTTCAGGGAGTGGGTGTCCCATCACAACTAGTGCTCATGATTCCCTATGTGGCCACAGTGCTCTCTTTGGCCCTTGCTGCGGGGCGGTGGCAGGACACTTCAGCGTAAATCGCCCTCTTCTGGCAGGTAACCTAGGTTCTAGAGAGAAGAAATATTGCAGATGGAAGACGTTATTATCTGCAAAATAGGGGGCGGTGGGGTGCACTTCATCGTTTGTATCAAACAAGTGCCCGAGGGCACAGAAGTAGAGATTGACGAAGAAAAAGGGGTGCTTAAGCGGGAAGGCGTGGAATCTAAGCTAAATATCTATGATGCATATGCTTTGGAGGCGGCAGTCCGCTTAAAGGAGCGTTTGGGCGGAACCGTAACCGTGATCTCCATGGGACCACCGCAAGCGGCGGCAGTTATCCGGGAGGCATACATGCTCGGAGCCGATGCAGGTTATCTTCTCTCTGATCGTAAATTTGCAGGAGCTGATACCCTAGCCACATCTTACACCCTTGCCGAAGCCATGGGCCACTTGCCTCCGGTAGACGTGATTTTCTGTGGAATGCAAACCACCGATGGTGATACGGCCCAGGTGGGACCGGGCATAGCTGAGCTTTTAGGCTTGCCCCACGCATCCTATGTAACTGAGATTGGGGCCGTTACTGATGGAGCCATAGTCATAGATACTGACATGGGTGATGGCATAGAGACATTGCAGATTGATCTGCCTTGCCTGCTTACTGTCACCAAGGAAGTAAACCAACCTCGCCTACCGTCATTTCGCCTGAAGATGGCGACTAAGGATAGACCAATTAGTGTCTGGGGTAGTGAAGCTTTGGTGGGTGCTAATCCAGATAACTTTGGCTTAGATGGCTCTCCTACCCAGGTTGAGCGTATTTTCCCACCTCCTAGGGGTCGGGACCGAGAGATTTGGCAGGGTACCGGGGCTGAGCTCAGCCAGCGCATGGGTGCCAAACTAAAGGAGTTGAAGTACCTATGAGCCATATGCGGGTTGATCATGATCTTTGCACATTATGCGGGGAATGCGTAGCTGCATGTCCCTTTGATGGCGTAACGATGGAAAGCGGGGTCATAGAGTTTACCGACTCCTGCCGCCTTTGTCGTCTGTGTATAAAGGCTTGTCCCACCGGTGCTATTTGGCTAGATAAATCTGAGAAAGGGCCGGTTCTAGATCGCTCCAAGTACAAAGATGTACTGGTATTTGCTGAACAGCGACAGGGCCATATCCAGCCGGTAACCTATGAGCTAATTGGCAAGGGGCTAGAGCTAGCAAAAGCCTTGGGAGAGCAGGTTACTGTTTTCCTAGCTGGATATGATCTTGGCGCCCAAGGCAAGGAGCTGCTAAATTATGGCGTGAGCCATGTATATCTGTATGATCATGCAGAACTGGAGCACTTCCGAATCGAACCATATACTGCCCTGATGGTTGAACTGGTTAACGAGATCCGTCCGAATATTATCCTTATGGGCGCAACACCCGTAGGCAGATCCCTTGCCCCCAGGGTGGCGGCAAGGCTTAGGACGGGTTTGACTGCTGATTGCACTTCATTGTCAGTGAAAAATAACGGGGATTTAGTGCAAACTCGCCCCGCCTTTGGTGGCAATGTTATGGCTCAGATTATTACGCCCCGGCATAGGCCCCAAATGGCAACGGTGCGTTATAAGGTAATGCCTGCGGCTAATCGGGTAGCCGAGCCTCAAGGTCAGGTTACCTACCCTGCAATTGATGAGGGTTTACTGAGATCCGGCATAAAAGTCATGGGTTTTAGGCCCCACCAAGTGACGAGTTCCATAACAGATGCGGAAATTGTTGTTGCAGCCGGGCGGGGTATCGGTCGACCGGAAGGGCTAGAACTGCTAGGTAAATTAGCGGGACAGCTTGGTGGCGCCTTAGGTGTCACAAGGCCTTTGGTAGAACAGGGGTGGGCAGATTATACCCAGCAAATAGGGATGAGCGGTCGTACTATCAGGCCCCGCTTATATATCGGTTGTGGTATATCCGGTGCAATCCAGCATGTAGCCGGTATGCGGAGCGCCGACGTAATATTTGCTATTAACAGCGACCCCAAGGCCTCGATTTTTGATGTTGCCCACTATGGGCTAGTGGGGGATATGTATGAAATTGTCCCACTTCTGATCGAAGCCTTACAGAAAGGGGAGAGCCCTAATGCCGTATTCCAAGCTGGTTAGTGAGGATATTGCCTATTTAAAGAGTGTGGTTGGTGATGACCATCTATTCGTTGGTGATGCCATTTCGGGGGATTATGCCCATGATGAACTGGGTGAAGCTTGGGCTTTGCCCGAAGTTGTGGTGGAACCAGGTAATGCCCAAGAGATCGCATCTATCATGCAGCATGCCTACCAGCGGCAGATTCCTGTTACGACTAGGGGATCCGGCACTGGCCTGTGCGGGGCATGTGTGCCTGTACATGGAGGTATACTGCTATCTACGGCAAGACTGAATCGCATTCTTGAGATCGATGAAGATAATCTGATGGCTACAGTTGAGCCTGGTGTTATCCTCCTAGATCTTCAAGAAGTCGTGGAAAAGCGGGGTTTTTTGTATGCTCCGGATCCAGGTGAGAAAAGTGCAACTATAGGTGGGAATGTGGCCACTAATGCCGGTGGCATGCGGGCTCTCAAATACGGAGTCACCCGGGATCATGTCACCGGTATGGAAGTTGTTTTGGCCAATGGTGAAGTTGTCTCCTTAGGTGGCAAGATTGTTAAGAACTCATCGGGTTATAGCCTCTTGCATCTCATGATTGGTTCCGAGGGTACCTTAGGGATTATGACTAAGATCACCGTCAAACTACTGCCTTTGCCCCGCAAAGTGTTAAGTCTATTGGTGCCATATCCCTCTTTGGAAGAGGCCATTGGTACAGTGCCTAAGATTATTCGCAGCCGAATTATCCCACAAGCTATGGAGTTTATGGAGCGGGACGTGATTTTGAGTGCCGAAAAATACTTAGGCAAACAATTTCCCCACAAGACAGCACCGGCATATCTGCTGCTGCGCTTTGATGGTAATAGCATGACAGAGCTTGAGGAAGTCTACGAAGTAGTTGGCAATATATGCTTGGCAGAAGGGGCGGAGGATGTGCTCATCGCCGATACCCCTGAGCGTCAGGAAGGTATTTGGGATGCCCGGGGTGCCTTTCTTGAGGCCTTGAAGGCAGAAAGTGATATGGATGAGGTTGACGTAGTTGTCCCCCGGGACAAGGTCGCGGTATTTATCAATTACACTAAGGTCCTCGAAGTAGAGTATGGTGTCCGCATTCGTAGTTTTGGTCATGCCGGTGATGGTAATATGCATGTTTACATCCTTCGGGATGACATGGACAAAGAGATTTGGCAGGGCAAGATGCACAAGGTCATGGAGTTACTCTATGCAAAAGGCAAAGAACTCGGCGGCCAAGTCTCTGGGGAACATGGTATAGGACTCTCTAAACGAGAATTTCTCAAGCAGGATCTCGGAGATGGCTTAATCACTTTGCAGCGCCAGATCAAAAAGGCTCTAGATCCTAAGCATATTCTCAATCCTGGGAAGGTGATAGCAGTATAGTATCATATCGGGTTTGGGGCTTAGTCACCTATGTAGCTCTTGAGAACCTACCCGTGGATATGAGTGAATTTAGCTATCGGTAACTCGGGATAACTCCAAAATGTCCACGGTGATGGTGGCTGGAGTTATCCCGGTGTTCTGTGTAGAAGGTTCTTTTTCTATCTCTTTGCAGATAACTACTTCCTCCACCACCCAAGTGAAGCCGGCCTCCTCCGCCAAATCCAGGAATCCCATAACTGTTCTTCTGCCAGGGTCGGCTATGATGATCCGGCCGCCTGGGGCAAGCTTTCCAGCGATGACTTTCACTAAAGGGGCATGTAAAGCGGGTTCATAGAGAATATCCGAACCAAAAATAAGAGGGTATCGGCCGGGTAATTGGAAATCGCGCCAATCTGCAAGCCTATAGGTAATGCCATTTGCCCTGTTTAAGGCGGCGTTGGCTTGGCAAAAAAGCAAAGCATCAGGGATAAAGTCGGTTTGCATCACCTCTGCCCCTTTCAGGGCGGCAACAATGCCACATAACCCGGTGCCTGCCCCAAGCTCTAGAGCCTCAAGTCCGGCAATACCCTGGGCCTGCCAAAGATACAAGGCTAGCCCCCTAGCAGCGGGCCAAAGCTTGGCCCAAAATGGCAGCTCATCTTCACACTGTGCCCTGTCAATTAAGACATCGAGATCGACTACACTAATCATCTGCAATGTTTGGCTAGGCAGGTGGATATGGTTAATCTGCAGGTTGTATTTTTGCTGAAGGTAGACCATGGTATCCATGGACTGATTATACCATAGGTGGCTAAGGCGGCGCAGGTAACTGCTGGTTGGTATACAGTCAATGATGGTCTTTTACTGGGTAAGCTTAGGACCGTTTTCCTATCACAGGAATATGATGTGATCGGAGGTGAGTCCTGTGCATGACGATTTTTGGACAATGATGAGAGAAGCAGTCCATAACGAGGCCGAGGCTGTAGCTTTCTATCGAGAAATGGCCAATTGTGCCCCCAATAGTGCTTTAAATCACTCGATCCAACAAATCATGCAAGATGAGGTGGATCATCAAGCCTTTTTCCAGTCGGTGTTAACTTGCTGTGGTGAAGAACATGATGGGTATGATTGTGATGACGACAAGGATGTGAAATACGAGAAGAAGCAGGCTCATGGTCGTCGGATTAGAATCCCCGAGGTGTCGGAGCCCTATCCCCCGATTAGGGTGGAATGCCCTAACCCGGAGTATGCCCGGCTACTTTTAGATGATTATGCCGGGATGGTTAGTGAAATGACCGCCATCAACCAGTATCTTTTCCATCACAATGACATGCCCAAAGAGTTTGCCGAGGTAGCTGAGCTCCTCGAAGGCGTATCTATAGTGGAAATGCGCCACATGGAGATGCTCGCGGAGTTGATTAGGCTATTGGGACAGCCGCCTATTTACATGGATGGTCAGGGTCGGTTCTGGGATGCCAGCTATGTCCTGTACATGACCGGAAATCCATGTGAACAGCTCAGGGTCGATATTGAATCTGAGCGGGCTGCCATTGAGACCTATCGCCAGCATATAGCCATGATCGACGATAGATATATTAAGGCTGTGCTGGCCCGCATTGTCAAAGATGAACAGCTGCATCTGCGTCTGTTTAGCAGAGCCTATCAGCGCTACTGCCGCTGCTAGTTGACATCACCTAGAGGGGCACAGGGCAGCTTGAGGCTCTCTTGGGACGGAGCACACAAATGGGACTTTACTCCCGTTCCAGCAACTTTACTCCTACGTATATTGTAGTACGTCAATCAGACTAGGGCCCTCAAGAGTGAAGGACCTTACCTGGAATAGACGATACTCCAAATGAGGGGGACTAAGATATGAGTAGGAGACGCGGTTGCTTTGAAGACTTCCTGAGCTGCCCCGTATTACTAGCCTTTGCCCTTGGTTTGCTTACGTGTTGCTGCCTTGGTCAAAGAGACTAGTGTTCAACCCTAGCCAGTCGATTTTGCCAGCTCTAAAGTCACTTCTAGGCATTTCCAATGAAACAAGGTAAGGGTGCATAGGATCTGACGCTTCCGCGTTCTGTGGAAGCGTTTCAATATGGAACTCCACTTGGAAAGAGGGTACTCCCTATGGTAGGGCATATCCCCCTTTCCCTTTTTAAGTGTTAGTTTTGGGCCTCGATACTTGGCAAAATGGATTTACCTTGCAGTGCCTTGTAGATTACAAGGGTGAGTAACGAAGTGATAACGCCTTTGGTCAAATTGAAACCAAGCATGGCCAAGATTAGAGGCATTTTGATCTGGCTAGTGGGTAATCCCCAGAGGGGCAGGAAAACGAAATAGTTGGCGATTACCATTACTACTGTCATGGTTAAAGTACCCGCTAGTAGCCCAGGAGCAAGGGATTTACCTTTGCTAGAGTGATAGAGTTTGCCTGCTACGACCACAAAGCTAGCACCAGCCACTAGAGCCGCCGTCGCTCCTACGATACCATCGGCAGATTTGCCTGAGATAAAGAAAAGTATACTCTTGATCAGCTCCACGAGAAAACCTGCACTAGGTCCAAAGGAGAATGCTGCCAGTAAGCCACAGACTTGAGAGGGATCATACTTTAGGTATGGCGGGAAAAACGGTAAAGGAAACTCCAGGGCGAACATGAGAAGGAAGCTTATGGCCGCCAGTAGTGCTAAGATTGTCATCTGCCTAACTTTGGTCATCTCAAATCACCTTTCTTGTGAGTTGAGCCTTCAGGGTAAGGAGACATAGACGAAGCCCCGGAGAAAATCCCCGGGGCTTTTAACTGCAACGCAAAACCAAAATCATGTCTTCTACCATCCAGACTATACTGTCGGCTCCGGAATCCCACCGGATCAACCGTTAACGGCTCGCGGGCTTGTCTCTTGGACATACCGCCGGTCAGGAATTGAAGGTTTACACCTTCGCACCTAGCCCCGAAGACTCATCTATGTTGTTGTCTCTAGTGTAAGCGTATAACTCAAAGCTGTCAAGGGTCTAGTCTAGAACTTATGTGGCGTCTTCGTTTTCCAGTTCTTCCCCAAGGCCCAAGGGGTCTCCCTCTATGATGATGACTACCTCATAGCCTTTCTTGCGGGCGCGGTTATACAATGTTGCTATAGTACCTTCGCCTATATCTAAGCGCTTGGCTATAGTATCAGTGGAATGCCCTGTCTCCTTGAGTGCGACTACCTGTCTTTCTCGCCAACTCAATTTCTCTACGCCTCGGATCTCTATCCGCATTTTCTGCGCCCCTTAACTCAAATCGCTGGAAAGTTATCAACAGCTGTGGATAAGTCTGTGGACAAAATTTATACAGTACTTATACGGATGTTATTCATTTCGCCGGAACATTAGCGACATCCTGCTATCTTACCAATGGACTCCAAAAAGCGCAAAGATGTGGTGGTAATGCTTTGCCTTTGCTTAGGACAGATTGCAGGGAAAGCTAAGGTGGTAGATAATAGTCTAGAGAGCGCCTATTGGAGGCCGCCACATTCAAGGCCGTCCCATTGAAGGCCGGATATAGAAA
>JAAZMF010000228.1 GCA_012798955.1 Bacillota bacterium
CGCCAACACTCTGATCATAAGAGCACAAACCCCCGCCTTGTTAAGGTGAGGGTTTTGTTCAATTGCAGCTACAGATCCAAAGGGAGTCCAGTTACAAGGCACAGTCCGATGGGCCTAACGAAACTGCTCCAAGTACGGTTCATTAGCCTTAATAAGTTCATCCAAGAGTCTCTCTGCATCAACTCTTGAACGTGTAAAAGGATTTATGAGCAGGGCTTGGAGAGCCAATCTACGTTCCCCGTGAACAGCTGCTTCGACCATTAGCTCGAATTCATGGATGCAAGCGGTAATCCTACCGGCTATCCCCAAAGGTAGAGCCTCAACCTGTACACCCATTACGCCCGAGGGAGTTGTGATACCAGGAACTTCGACAACTGCTTCGGCTGGTAAGTTGGGGATTCTCCCGTTGTTTGGGACATTCACCATAAATACACCTGTCTTGGCGTTAGATAAGCAATCTATGATTTCAGCGGCACTCTCAGCCGTTCCTTGAATGGCGTCGGTTGCCCGTAAGGAAGGGACACTGGCTAGTTTCTCAAGCTCCTCCAACTCTTGCTTCTGATGGGCTACGGCCTTCTCCACATAGTTCAGATCAATGTTATGGGCGGCCCCCTTGCCACATTCATGTGATGTGTAATACTGGATAAATTCGACGATATGGTCATCCCCACCCGATGGGAACAGCCCATATGTGTTTAGAAGATCATAGGCGACAGGCTGCTCGCTAGGCATCTTCTTTGCCCTTTCAACAAGCTTCGGATAGAGATCTTCGCCGGTAACGCTGTGGACAATATCAGTTAGCCAGATAAAGTGATTGATTCCTGAGGCCCAAGCAGTAATCTCACTGGGCTCAAGCCCTAACCTAGGAGAAATACGGCGAACAGTATTCTGCAAACCATGACACAATCCAATCGCCCTGATGCTAGTATACTTGTTGACGGCTCTGCAAATGGCCGTCATAGGGTTGCTATAGTTGATTAGCAATGCATCTGGGCAGGCCTCTTCCATTTCCCTAGCTATGTCAACTACCAGGGGAATGGTGCGTAACGCCCGAAACAGTCCTCCTGGCCCCATGGTATCACCTACTGCGTAGTTGTAGCCATACGCCTGAGGTATCCTCACATCATTAAGCCAGGCTCCAGCACCGCCTCTGGCAACAGTAGTAATAACATAGTCAGCTCCACTCAACGCTTCTCGGTAATCTTCGCACTTGGAGAGCCTCAGTTTCGCATCCTGTTCTGCTATCAGTTTGGTGCCAATTCGGTATACCATGTCTAATCGTTCTGAGTCTATATCTACTAATACCAAATGACTTCCTCGTAGGCCCTCAGTGAAAACAAGGTCGCTGATCAGCCTAACACCAAATACTGCACTACCAGCTCCGACAAGGACTATCTTGGTGCTTGCCATAGGATCCCCCTCCGTTAGAAACATGTTTTGGTTCGCTAGCTTATTCCAGCTTATCATGTCGCATAGCAGCCATGATCAAGGCCCCTACGACCCCTGCATCAGAACCCAATGATGCTGGCAGGACTCTCACATTCTTGTCAACAACAGCAGATTCCCATAGTAGGAGGTGACAGTCAAGGGCTTCGAACAATGGTGCCCCAGCGTCCGAAACCCCACCACCAATAGCGATTACTTCAGGATCTAGTAACGCGGCCAAGGTGTTTATGCCGATTGCAAGATACCGGGCAGTGTCACGGACTACTTTGGCTGCTATAGGGTGCCCTTTGCTAGCCAATGCAAAGATATCTTCTGACCCTTGAGGTGCTTCCTGCTCCGGGGTCTCTACCTGCTTTGCCTCCCGATGAAATCTCCTTAAGATATTCGGTCCTGAAACCAAAGACTCAAGGCATCCTCTGATCCCGCAACTACAGTACTCCTCATATGGGTCGACGACTACATGCCCAAGTTCCCCGGCTACCGAGTGAGCCCCTCGATAAAGCTTTCCATCGATTATCATCCCAACTGCAAGTCCCGTGCCAATAGTCATATAACAGAAGTTGTGGCATCCCATTCCTACTCCTTGCAGCCACTCTGCCAGTACTGCTGTGTTTAGATCGTTATCTATATGCACTGGTCTCCCTAGCACCTCCTCAAGGGGCGCTCTGATAATCGAAGTCTCAGGCCAGCCCAGGTTGGTCGGGCTATAGGTAGTACCTGCTTCCACGTCAACTTGCCCTGGCAACCCTATGCCTATGGAGATGACGCTGGCAAGCCTCTCTGCCGGTACCATGCAGCGAACGACTTCCGCTATCTGCCTAATCAACGCGTCTGGAGACTCCTTCTGAGTCGATTGGCGCACTCTTTTTATGATGTGGCCCTCTGAATCCATCACAGCTCCGGCAACTTTGGTACCGCCAACATCAATACCAACGGTTAGGGAATCTCCTTTTGCCCTGAGATTTGCAAGTGGAACCTTCCCAAGTGTCATTTCACACCCCCCTTTGCATGTTAGCTCTTGAGTCCTGTTAGCGCCACACCTTCTATAAACTGCCGCTGGGCCA
>JAAZMF010000229.1 GCA_012798955.1 Bacillota bacterium
TCAAGTAGCCTTCAGAAGTGGGCTTATAGCTCAGACTGGTTAGAGCGCACGCCTGATAAGCGTGAGGTCGGTGGTTCGACTCCACCTAAGCCCACCATTGATTCCATATTTTTCCTCGGTAGCTCAACGGTAGAGCACCCGGCTGTTAACCGGGTGGTTGTTGGTTCGAATCCAACCCGGGGAGCCATTTTGGTAAGGAGCCAAGGATAGTCCTTGACTCCTTACTTTTTTTGCCTTAAGCATCCTGTTGCATAGCTCTATAGGTAGACTTAGCCTAAGGGCAGGTGGGTTGCACTATCTCGATACAAGTGTGGTAGAATAGGAATGTTGCATAATCACTTAGTTTGTACTGGTGGAGGTTCTATATGGAAATCGGGATTATTGGATTGCCTCAAGTAGGCAAGACCACACTATTCAATCTGCTGACAGAGGGTGGCGCCGCCACTGGCTTTGGCAACAGAGACAAAGCCAATATAGGAGTGGCTAATGTATCGGATCCCCGCATCGATTATCTAGCTGGGATCTATTCGCCGAAAAAGGTAACATATGCTCAGATTGAATTTATTGACATTGTCGGTCTTGAGCCGGGCAGCAATGGCAAAGGCACTCGGGACTTTCTTAACGCCGTGCAGAGCGTGGACGCGTTAGTGCAGGTAGTTAGAGCTTTTCGCTCTGATACGGTACCCCATTTTCGGGGAGAAATAGACGCTATGCGGGATCTGGATCTCCTTCAAGCGGAGCTTTTGTTAACTGACTTACAGCTTCTAGAGACTCGGATAGAGCGGCTTACAAGTGGCAGGAACAAGCAGAAAAACGGAGAAGCGGACCTTGCGCTTTTGGAGAAATGTCGCACCCATTTGGAGAATGAGGAGCCTCTAGTACAGGTAGAATTCACCGATGATGAGTTGGCGCTCCTAAGGCAGTATACTTTCTATACTGCTAAACCCATGCTAATTGCGGTGAATCTAGACGAGGAAGAGCTGACTAATGGTGAATATGATGGACAAATGGAGCTGTTGGGCTGGGCCGAAGATAACGGTATGCCAGTGGTTCCCATCTGTGGGAAGCTAGAGGAGGAGATTACTGGATTACCTAAGGATGAGCGTCTGCCCTTTCTTGCTGATTTAGGGCTTCCGGAGCCGGGCATTGATCGTTTGGCTCGAGCTGCTTACCGGCAGCTAGATCTTATATCGTATTTCACCGTAGGTAACGACGAAGTGCGGGCTTGGACGATTAGGGCGGGGATGAATGCCCGGGAGGCAGCTGGTAAGATTCATTCTGATATTGCCAGGGGCTTTATTCGGGCGGAGGTTATCTCCTATGAAGACTTCTGCAAATCGGGTAATATGGCTCGGGCTAAGGAGAAGGGACTTTGCCGCCTGGAGGGGAAGGAATATATAGTCAAAGACGGGGATATCATTAGTTTCCGATTTAATGTCTAAATGGGGTGATATGGAATGTCAGTAAAAAGAAAAGCCCACGAACTGGCCAGGGCGCTAGCAGATAGCCCCGAGTATGCCCGTCTGCAAGCTGCCAAGCAAGCAGTAGAGGAACGGCAGGCTGCGAAAATCATGCTTGAGGATGCCAAGCGTAAGGAGACAAAGCTCCGCGCAAAATACGGGAGTGGTGAGGATATCACTGAAGCCGAGCTGGAGGATTTGCAGAAAACTCTGGAACTGGTTTCCTTTAATCCCTACATCCGAGAGCTGATGGAAGCTGAATATGCCTTTAGTGAGACCATGATGGAGGTTTGGGAGATTATTACCGAGGCTGTGGGTATTGAACAGCCTGATATGGAGATATCGGAACCAGATGAGCCGGAACCCAAGCCCACCACCAAACAGGCCCAAAGTAAGCTGTGGGTGCCGGGCCAGAATATGTAGTGGAAAGCCCCCTATGGGAGGCGACACTTGATGGGAGGTCTTTAGTTGGCTCAGGTTTATGTGGAAAACCTCAATCAACATGAAGGTGAGGAAGTTACAATCAAGGGCTGGATCTACAACAAAAGATCTAGTGGTAGGATCCAGTTTCTGATGATTAGAGATGGCACAGGTATTGTTCAGGGGGTTATGGTTAAATCCGAAGTATCATCAGAGGTCTTTGCCCTAGGTAAGGAGCTCATGCAAGAGTCATCCATCATAGCGCAGGGAATTGTCAGACCCGATGAGCGAGCCCCAGGTGGTTACGAATTGACAATTACCGATCTGCAATTGGTGCATATGGCAGAGGAATATCCCATCACTCCCAAAGAACATGGGACTGAGTTTCTAATGGATCATCGACATTTGTGGCTGCGTTCCCCGAGGCAGCATGCAATTTTGCGGGTGAGGCATGAGATTATCAAGGGTATTAGAGACTTTTTTGATGAGCGGGGGTTTGTGCTCATTGATACTCCGATATTAACTCCCGCGGCATGTGAAGGCACTACTACTCTATTTGAGACTGACTACTTTGACGACAAGGCTTTTTTGGCCCAGAGTGGTCAGCTGTATGTAGAAGCTGCAGCTATGGCCTTCGGCAAGGTCTACTGCTTTGGGCCGACATTCCGCGCGGAGAAATCTAAGACCCGTAGACATCTTATGGAGTTTTGGATGATAGAACCGGAAGTGGCCTATGCCGATCATGAGGATAACATGCGGCTTCAAGAGGACTTGGTTAGTTTCGTTGTGCAACGGGTCTTGACACATCGTCTCGCTGAGCTAGAGATATTGGAACGGGACATTAGTCGGCTACAGAACGTGGTGCCACCATTTCCCAGAATATCCTATGACGAGGCAATAGAGCGCTTGCAGGATGCGGGCGTAGACATAGAGTGGGGCGCGGATTTTGGTGGTGGAGATGAAACTATTCTTGCAGAGCAATTTGAACGGCCGGTTTTCGTGCATAGATACCCGGCGACAATTAAGGCCTTTTACATGAAACCTGATCCGGAAAGGCCAGAAGTAGTGCTTTGCGACGATCTATTAGCACCAGAGGGTTATGGAGAGATTATCGGTGGTAGCCAGAGAATTGATGATCCTGATCTTTTGAAACAGCGTATGTCAGAGCATGATCTGCCAGAGGAGACATATGCTTGGTACTTGGATTTGAGGCGCTATGGCTCTGTGCCCCATTCCGGCTTTGGTCTAGGATTAGAGCGAACTGTTGCTTGGATATGTGGTTTACCCCACGTGAGAGAGACGATTCCCTTCCCTCGGCTAATCAATCGTTTATATCCCTAAAGACATTCAAGCACGTATACAGGGGTCCGTATCATCATTATCTTGTACCTAAAAGGATGAGCAGGACCCCCATCCCCACTATCCCTAACTTCTCTAGGGATATTCGGCCTGCCAATCCTGTAAGGCCAAGAAAACTCACTGCGGTCAATATCATGGGACCGACTAGGCCTAGGATGCCATTGATCTGTAAAGCTACGGTCACTCTTCCGGATCGAACCATGAAGATGCCCGCGGCTATCTCCAGGCTACCTGCAATGATTCTAAGCAAGGCCATATTACGTACAATCTGGGTCTGCCCTATCATAGCAATATATCCACTCCCCTGATTATTGTCCCGTTCATTCTTATTACCACTGGCTACAGCTCATGCCTCAATATGACTTCTACTTAGCCATTCGTCAAAATGGCAGGAAAAACCATAGAAGTGTTTAAGTAACTAAGGAATAAGAGCTTCCATATTTGGCCTTTATGCTATGTATTTCTGTATCTATTGGGAGGGTTTTTGTTGAAAAGCTTAAAATTGAAGTCTTTGGTGATGATTCTGGTTCCCGTCATAATCATCTTCGCGCTGGTGGGCTCCTATGTGATCACGGTTTTCCACAGAGAGCAAGTCGAGTCTGCAACGACATACGCAGAAGCAATGTCTTTGGTGTATGCCAATGAAGCTAAGGCGGAATTAGAAAGAGCCTTGAATGCGGCTAGGGCGGCGGCTGATTTAGTTGCTGGGCTTGTAGATCAGGGGATAGCAAACCGGGCAGCTGTTAATGCTTCATTGCGCAGGATGTTACTCAATAACGAAGAGTTTCTGGGTATATGGGTAGGAACGGAACCATACGCCTTTGATCGAAGCGATTATCAATATGCTGATACTCCAGGTCATGACCATACCGGTAGATATATACCCTATTGGCATCGGGATGGTGATGACATCACCTTAACTCACTTGAAATCCTACGACGTTCCCGGTGATGGGGACTATTATCTTTTACCCTTAAAGTCCGCGGAAGAAACGATCTTAGAACCATTTACATACGAGGTAGCGGGCCAAAACATATTAATGATTACTCTAGCAGTCCCGATTATGTATTCAGGTAATGTGATTGGGGTAGCTGGTGTTGATTTGGCTGTGGAACAGCTACAAGCCATAACAGATCAGCTTACTATCTACCAATCGGGTTTTGGTAGGCTATTAACTAATAAAGGTATAATGGTAACCCATCCCACAAAAGAGCTCGTTGGTACTCTGGCCCCGGATTTCCAGGGCGAAGCTCGGCTAAAGATTCTCCAGGATCTACAGCAAGAAATAGTATTATCTGAATGGGTGTTTTCCGAAAGGTTAGATACAGATACCCTTAAGACCTTTACGCCGATCACTTTGGGTAAGACAGAAACACCTTGGGTGTTTAGTGTAGTAGTCCCCAAGAACGAGATATTTACTGAGTTAGATAAACTGACTAGGCAGCTGATTATGGTTTTGATAGCCGGACTGATTCTAGTGGCACTTGCAGTTGCCGGTGTATCAGGTACTATAGTGAAACCGATTGTAAGTCTTACTTCGGTCATCGAGCGGATTGCAGGATTGGATCTGACTTATGATGAACAACATGAATCCGCTAAGTATCTGCAAAGCAAAGATGAAGTAGGTGTAATTGCCCGGGCCATAGCATCAATGCAGGAAGCTATTACTGCGGTGATAATCTCTTTGCAGGATATTGCAGGTAATGTAGCGGCAACAAGTGAGGAGCTTTCGGCATCGGCCGAAGAAAACTCGGCTTCAATCGAAGAAGTGGCATCTTCCGTGGGCGAATTCAGCCAAAGTGTTGCTGGCAATAAACATAGCTCAGCAGTCATGTTGGAAAATGCCAGTTCCATTGAAGAGCTTGCCACAGCAGGTAACGATCAAATGCATATGACCATGGAAGCGATGAGCAAAATCGTAGTTGCTGCTCAAGACGTCAAAGCAGTTCTAGAGCAATTATCTGGCCAAGCTAAGAACATGGAAGGTATTTTGAAAATCATCTCCGATGTTGCCGAACAGACGAACTTGCTTGCATTAAATGCTGCCATTGAGGCGGCAAGGGCCGGGGAGCACGGGCGGGGCTTTGCCGTGGTGGCCGAAGAAGTGCGTAATTTAGCCGAGCAAACTCAAAATTCGGTGGGAGATATTACGATCATGATTACTGAGCTAGTGGACAACGCCTCCAAGTCTGCCAGAATTATGGATGAAGCGGAAGATCAAATTAGCACTGGCAATGCTGTACTATCTAAGACACAAGCGGCTTTCAATGAGATTACAGAGAGAGTGACAGCCACCGTCCAGGGGATTGCTGAACTCACCACTGCCCTTGAAAATATGGATGACATATGCAACTCTGTGGCTGCAGCTTCCCAAGAACAGGCTGCATCCACAGCAGAAGTAGCTAACACTGCCCAATCCCTTTCAGAGATGGGTGAAACACTTAGGGGAATCGTAGAGCGATTTACCGTATGATGGCCGGGTATCAATAGGGGCTTAATTAGGGGCTGTCCGTAGTCTTTTGATTCTCCTATGGGGGAGGGTTAAGAGGCTATGGGCAGCTTTTCCTGTTATGCATTGTTTGCCCTTGGAGTTTAACCAGTGATGGAAAGCACAAGCAATGCCTTTGGATTGGGATAATTGCTAGGGGAAAACAAACGTGGTATACTTTCCCCATGGTATACTTAGAGCCGCCTGGATAATTTGCAGAGGATAAATGACGCAATTCGGTACGTGGCACATATTAGCCGCATATATGGGAGGAACCATTATGTACAAGCAGGTATTTGGCGCTGATCCTGAGGTTGCTAACGCGCTTCGGCAAGAGCTTCGCCGACAGCAAGATAATATTGAGCTTATCGCTTCGGAGAATTTCGTGTCATTGGCGGTATTGGAAGCGGCAGGATCTGTCTTGACCAATAAATATGCCGAAGGATATCCAGATAGACGCTATTATGGTGGGTGTGAGTATGTTGACGTTGTGGAGCAGCTAGCCATTGATCGAGCGAAGGCGCTCTTTGGGGCAGAACATGCTAATGTCCAGCCCCACTCCGGGGCTCAAGCCAATATGGCAGTCTATTTTTCCATCCTCTCTCCGGGAGATACGGTATTGGGCATGAGCCTTGCCCATGGTGGTCATCTTACCCATGGTAGCCCAGTGAATTTCTCTGGTAGATTGTTCAATTTCGTGCACTATGGGGTTGATCCCGAAACAGAGTGTATTGATTATGATATGGTAGAGCGATTGGCTAAAGAGCATCGTCCTAAGCTATTGGTGGCGGGGGCTAGTGCCTATCCTAGGATAATTGATTTCCAGCGTCTGCGGGCTATTTGTGATAGTGTTGACGCGTATTTCATGGTTGATATGGCCCATATCGCTGGCTTAGTTGCCGCAGGTCTACACCCTTCACCAGTGCCCCACGCTGATTTTGTGACGACAACGACCCATAAGACCTTAAGGGGACCTAGGGGTGGTATGATCCTGTGTCGACAGGAATTTGCGAAAGGCATCGACAAGATGATTTTCCCCGGTACCCAAGGGGGCCCACTTATGCATATTATTGCCGCTAAGGCGGTGGCTTTGAAGGAAGCTGACAGTCAGGAATTTAGAGACTACCAGGGGCGGGTCGTGAAAAACGCCTCAGCTTTAGCCAAGGCTTTGATGGAGCGGGGACTTAAGATAGTTAGTGGGGGCACTGATAACCATCTGCTTCTAGTAGATGTCAGGGGGTTGGGTCTAACAGGTAAGGTGGCAGAGGAGACTCTGGATTCTGTTGGAATTACCACCAACAAGAATACGATACCCTTCGATCCAGAGAGTCCCTTTGTGACCAGTGGTATTCGGCTAGGTTCCCCGGCGGTGACAACTAGGGGGATGGATGAGGCTGAGATGGAGGAGATAGGCGGCATTATTTACCAGGTGCTGGCTAATCCCAACTCGTTCCAGGTGCTTGAACAGGCTAGGAAGCGCCGGCAAGCGCTTTGTGACCGTTTTCCTCTTTATGAGAACCTCAGTTAAAGACTACCAAATCTAGTTGGTTAGCCGTCAGCCTATGCTACAATGCGTGGTGGGAATATAGAACCAAGGTTTGCAGAGAGCGCCTTCTTCTTGGAGAGGGCGTTTTTGTTTGGACCTTTGTTTGTGCCAAGGTTCATGCTTTCGGGCTATGTCAATTGCCCCGTTTGCGGTGTATTTATCAGCATTTGCGGGGATATTAAACTCAGGTATCGTAGCGAGGAGGAATCCGGCTTGACTAATATGTTAGAGATCCGCTGGCATGGTCGAGGGGGCCAAGGGGCCAAAACTGCCGCTTTGCTTTTGGCCGAGGCCGCCGCGGCGGTGGGCAAACATGTACAGGCATTTCCTGAATACGGGCCTGAAAGGATGGGAGCGCCTGTCGTATCATACAATCGCATCAGTGACTCACCTATTACCATACATAGTGCAGTCACATCTCCTAGGTATGTAGCAGTCTTGGATCCTACTTTCATAGGGTCCATTGATTTCACCACCGGCATGCCCCATGATAGTATGCTGTTGATTAATAGCCCTGGGACGGCCAAGGAATTACGGCGGCGAATGAAATTGCAGAATGATTCAATTCGGCTGTATACCCTCGATGCCACCCGCATCTCTGAAGAGACCATAGGCAGAGCGATACCTAACACACCGATGCTGGGGGCCATGGTAGCTATTACAAAGGTGATGGACATTGACGAGCTGCTAAAGGACACCGAGGGGCGCCTGCAAAGGAAATTCCGGGATAGACCAAAACTGATCACAGGGAACTTGGCAGCTATTACCCGGGCCTATGAGGAGGTAGAGTCCCAGTGACCAGTAGCCAAACCAAGAACCTTCTGAAGGCCCACGCAACTGTTGATGCAAAGATTGAGCCCAATGCTGGATGGCGGGATTTGCCCATTGGTGCAGTGATCCCAAGAGGTGGCACGGCAGAGCAATTCGCTACTGGCGATTGGCGCACTATTCGCCCCATATGGAGTGCAGAAAAATGCATTCATTGCCATAGATGTTGGTTGTACTGCCCAGATATGAGCTGGATCTCCCAAGATGGCAAGATCCAAGGAGTAGATCTGAAGTTCTGTAAAGGTTGTGGTATTTGTGCCAACGTTTGTCCTACAAAAGTCCATGCCATTGAAATGCACCCGGAAGATAATTTTGAGGCGAATGCGGCTGAAAAGGAGGAGTAACAAGTGGCTATAGCCCAAAAATCATGGAAAACCTCGGCCCTAACAGGCAATGAAGTAGCAGCTCAGGCCATACGGCAGATCCATCCCGATGTTGTCGCAGCGTACCCCATTACTCCTCAGACAGAGATTGTTCAGTTGTTTTCTACTTTTGTCAATGATGGATTGGTCCATACCCAGTACGTTGCAGTGGAGAGTGAACACAGTGCCTTAAGTGCCACCATCGGTGCCGCTGCTGCCGGCGCCCGGGCTATGACCGCCACCTCCTCCAACGGGCTGGCCTATATGTGGGAGATGCTATACATAGCAGCAGGGTTACGTCTGCCCATCGTCATGCCAGTCGTTAACAGAGCCCTCAGTGGTCCCATCAATATTCACTGCGATCACAGCGATACCATGGGGGCCCGGGACGCCGGTTGGATGCAAATCTATTCGGAAAACGCCCAGGAGATGTATGATAACATGCTTCAGGCAGTTAGGGTTGCGGAGCATTCAGAAATCCTCCTACCTATCATGGTCACAATGGATGGATTTATCATCAGTCATGGCATGGAAAATGTAGATTTACTGCCTGATGATGTTGTGACTGGCTTTATTGGCGAGTACCATTATCCATATGCTTTGCTTGATGTAGAAAAACCCCGCACAATCGGGCCCTTAACTTTGCAGGACTTCTATTTTGAGCATAAACGGGCCCAAGCAGATGCCATGTTAAAATCCAAAGCTGTCATACGAAAGATAGGCCAGGAGTATGGCACACTTACGGGGCGTTCATATGATTTTTTGGAAATCTACCACATGGATGATGCCGAATACGCCTTGGTTGTACTTGGTTCTACCGCGGGCACAGCTAAGTACGTAGTTGATCAACTGAGGCGGGAGGGCGAAAAATGTGGGCTGGTCAAAATCCGAGTGTTTCGCCCCTTCCCCGGGCCCGAGCTAAGGCAAGCCCTTGCCGGGGTATCGGCCATAGGTATTATGGACCGTGCCGATAGTTTCTCCGGCGAAGGAGGTCCGGTTTTTGCAGAGACCAGGGCAGCCCTATATTCCGGGGACCATCGACCAGAATGCGTGAATTACATTTATGGCTTAGGTGGTAGGGATACAGGACCGGACTTGATTCGCACTGCTTTAGATGAAGTAAAAGACTTAGCTAGTGTGAAGGCACAGGATGGGCTCGTCAGGTACTTGGGTGTAAGAGAGTAGGAGGAGCAACTATGGCTTTACCTGATTTGGCAAAAAAGCCGATACGTTTTACCGGAGGTCATCGGGCTTGTGCTGGTTGTGGCTTTCCGATTACAATTAAGGTTATCTTACAGGCGGCGGCAAATCCCGTAGTGGTGGGCTGTGCCACCGGGTGCATGGAAGTCACCAGTACTATCTACCCGTACACGGCTTGGCAATGCAGTTTCATCCATAGTGCATTTGAGAATGTGGCTGCTACAATTAGTGGGGTGGAGGCGGCTTACACAAGCTTAAAGCGCCAAGGTAGGATTCAGCAGGATATCACTTTCATCGCCTTTGGAGGAGACGGTGGTACATACGATATTGGCCTCCAGGCATTATCGGGGGCTATGGAGCGAGGTCACAAGATGGTGTATGTTTGTTACGACAACCAGGGGTACATGAATACCGGCATTCAGCGTTCGAGTGCTACACCCCGAGGGGCAAATACCACCACTTCACCTGCTGGGAGCCGAGTTCCAGGTAAGCAGCAATACCCCAAAGACCTCACTGCAATTATGGCAGCCCATAACATCCCTTATGTAGCTCAGTCGTCTATGAGTCACTGGAATGATCTTTATCGGAAGGCCCAAAAGGCCTTTGCTGTGGATGGTCCTGCCTTTTTGAATGTGTTAAGCACTTGCCGCCTGGGATGGGGGACTGCTCCTGAGGATACAGTGGATGTGGTAGATGGGGCGGTTCAGTCCAATTTATGGCCTTTGTACGAGGTGGAAAAAGGTGTTTGGAAGCTATCATTAAAGCCTAGAAAGCCGCTTCCAGTAGCAGATTGGATGCGTAAGCAGGGTCGCTTCAAGCACCTGTTTCACCCAGAAAATGAGACTATCTTAGCGGACATACAACAGGAAGTCGATGCTCGATGGGAGCAGTTGGTGAAGCGTTGTTCGGCTGAAGCCTGAAGACACAAGCAATCTACCTTTCTGAGCTTTGTTTATCTATACAAGCATGGTACAATTGATGTGGGTGAGTGGAAAAATCGATCAATGGATGGGTGAAAATGACCGATCAACCAACCACATTGGACCATGCTTCCATGCAGCGCGCCATGCGTGTCGGAGTCATCGATGGTGTATTTGCAAATGCTAGTGAGAATATGATTGGGCCCTTCCTCGCCCTGTTTGCCCTGGCATTAGGTGCCACCAAGGGGCAAGTGGGGCTTTTGTCAGCTTTACCCGCACTGCTTTCAAACTCACTGCAAATTCCTTCCGCGAGGTTTACGGAACGCTTTGGCGATCGACGGCAGTTGGTTGTGGTTACATCCATAATGTCGCGATTAACCGTGTTAGCCATCGCTACGGTGCCCTTAATGCTCGATGGTGATGTGGCCATATACACCTTTATTGGTCTGGTCACTCTCCGGGGCTTTTTTAGTAGTATCGGTGTTCCTGGTTGGACTTCTATCATGGCAGACATAACGCCTAGGGATACCCGAGGTAGTTATTTCGCCTATAGGAACATAATGTGCAACCTCGCAGCACTGGCGGGAACGCTAATCGCGGGATGGTTAGTTAAGGGGTATGATTTTCCCTTAGGGTATCAGATATCCTTTGTTGCTGCAGTAGGCGTGGGCCTAACGGCAAGCTACTTTTACTCTACAATGCCTATTCCTCCCCTTCCCAAGAAAGTTGCCAAACAAGAGCAGGCATCGGGAATAAGAAATTGGTGGCGGATCATCTCTGAGTATACGGCTTTTCGGAATTACTGCTTAACTTCGGTCTTGTGGAACTTCGGGGTGAGTTTTGCGGGACCGCTTTTTGCCGTATATTACCGGGAGGATCTCGGGGGCGACCCGGGATTTTGGGGAGTAGTGACTGCTTCAGGATTGATTGCCACTTTGCTGGGGCAGCGCTTTTGGGGACGCATGGCGGATCAGTATGGCCAAAAAAACGTGATGCTCTTGGGTGGGATTGGGGCAGCCTCGGTACCTTTTATGTGGTGGCTTGTACCCCGCTGGGAACTGGCGGTGGTGGCTCAATTTTTGGGTAGTTTTTGTTGGGGTGGGTATAACTTGGCAGCTTTTAACCTTATTTTGGAGATTACCCCCGATGAAGGGCGCACTACATTTGTTGGCGTATATAATACAATGGCAGGCCTTGCTAGCTCTGTAGGTCCCTTAGTAGGTGGTTTTCTGGCCGATGCTTACGGGCTTAGAGTTGTGATTATTATCTCAGGAATTCTCCGATGGTTTGGGTATTTCGTGTTCAGGCGGAACGTGCCATCGGCCACCGATGCACAAGTAAATTTTGCTTCGCTGTTGCCTTTTAGCCAGGAGATGCGGATTAAGAAAAAGATAGAAGAAGTAATGGGGAAGGACTCGAATGTATCAAAATGAGCGATAAACCGGAAACACAGAACTATGCCCAAATGCAACGGGCGATGCGCATTAGTGTAATTGACGGCATGTTCGGCAATGCCAGCGAAAACTTGATTGGGCCATTCTTGGCTCTTTTCGCGTTGGCCCTGGGTGCAACTAAAGGCCAGGTAGGTCTTCTGATCGCGTTGCCTGCTTTTTTGAGCAATGCCTTGCAGATTCCCGCTGCCCAGCTTGCCGAGAGGTGGGGTGAACGACAGCGCTTAGTAGTTGTTACCTCGGGGATTTCCCGGCTAACGATCCTGCCCATCGCGTTAGTGCCACTAATGCTCCAGGGAGATGCGGCTATATACACTTTTATAGCCTTGGTGACTTTGCGGGGCTTGACAAATAGTATCGGAGTCCCGGCTTGGACGGCAATTATGGCAGATATTACTCCTCGGCAGGGGCGGGGGAGCTATTTTGGATATCGCAATGTAATGTGTAGCCTAGCTGCTTTGGGTAGCGTATTAGTTGCGGGCTGGTTTATTAGGTTCTTTGATTTCCCTTTAGGCTATCAGGTATCGTTTTTCCTAGCCTTGGCCTTTGGCCTTACGTCGACGTACTTCTTTTCTACAATACCTGTACCCAGGGTATCAAAGCGGCCTGCCACAGGCAAAATCTTTGGCTTTAAGGCCTCTTGGCAGATTTTGGCGAAGCCGTCGGCTTTCCGCAATTATTGCTTTACATCCATTTTATGGAACTTCGCTGTGACTTTTTCAGGCTCGTTTTACTCGGTGTTTTATCGGGAAAACCTCGGTGGGGATCCAGGGTTCTGGGGAGTAGTAATGGCCACGGGGCTTGGCGCGGGTATTTTCGGGCATCGCTATTGGGGTAGGTTAGCGGATCAATACGGACAGAAAAACGTCATGCTTTTAGGTGGTATTGGTGCTGCATCGGTGCCATTTATGTGGTTAATTTTGCCCCGACCGGAATTGGCGGTGCTGGCCGAATTCGCTAGTGGTTTTGCTTGGAGTGGTTATAACTTGGCCGCCTTTAATCTGATCTTGGA
>JAAZMF010000230.1 GCA_012798955.1 Bacillota bacterium
CAAAAAAACAACCCCCACCTGGAAATATGTTCCTGGTAGGGGTTTTTGCTTGGTGCCGAAGGTGGGATTTGAACCCACACGACCTACTGATCACTACGCCCTGAACGTTCGCCCTATCCTGATGACCAGCCAGAAGCCCGGTGTACAGGGATTTTAAGTCAATCAAAACGGTTGTTCGTACCCTGAGATATCACTCAATTCCTCGGCGCTGCTACATTACTGCTACATATTGCTACATACTATGGGCCCGTGAAATACCCCGCTGGCATTCCCAGTGCTCTAGCGATGGCCAGCAGTGGATCAATAGACGGCCACACCCCACCCCGCTCAGTCTGGCTGATCATGCTCTTGGTATAGCCAACCAGATCAGCTAGTCCCTGCTGGGTCAATCCCAACGCTACTCGTCTTGCCCTTATACGTGGTCCCAGATACTCGACCACAAATATCCCTCCGTGACCTCTGGAGGGCATGGCTAACGTAATGCTTCACCGTACTAAGTATGTGTCCCTGCTCAACTGAAGACCTATTGAAACTTGGAGGAAATTGCCTGATAACAACGAATCCATTACTGCAAGAACAATTAACCCTCTATGCGGGATAGTGTGGGAGGTCTAGCTAGTTGCCTATTCCTGAACTAACTAATAATAGCTATTACTTGCCGCCTGGGGAGCACCAGTGCACGTTACAGGAAGCTGAGGAAAGGTTTGCAGGTCCCAACTCTTCAAAGCAAAGAAAAGAAGTTTGGGGAAAGTTCTGCCGCTGTTTGGACAGAATGCTGGAACTAGGTCTCCAGCCAGAGGTGCTTCTCATCAACGGAAGCTTTGTTACTGGGAGGGAATCTCCAGGCGATGTGGATGGTGCGTGTCTTATCTCTCCGGAGACTCTAGGGAAGGCTCTGCAAGACAAGGATCCCTCTGACACACGAGCTATTCTTGCTTTTGCTGCGACTGCCAATTCACCTACTCAGAGTATCATACGAGATCTGTTCGGAGCACATATCATGGTTGCGAATAGCCCGGACGTTCTCGAAGACCTTTCCGAGCTTTTCAGAGTGGGTGGTCATTTCAGGCAACTAAAAGAACCTGACCCTATAAGAGATCCAGACTGGGTTACAAAACCCCAGGAAAAGGGTATACTGAAGGTAGATTTGAAAGGAGTAGGTTGAAATGGCTGGGTTCATTGACAATCTACCTCGTCTCCTATCGCTACTTGAGAGAGCTCGCGGAAATCTCAATATTCTGCAGCAGACCTATAAAGATGAGCCTGACATCCTAGCTTTTTATGAACCTAGTGCTCGTTATTTGATTCACGCTACAGAGCAAGAAATCCGCGCACTAGTATTCGATACTCTTGGAGTTGCCGACGCCGATGTGTGGATTCACCTAGAAGGGCCCGAGCTGGGTAGCTCGAACACACCCGTAGGGGTAGTCGGCAGGTTCTTAGAAAAGCTGTCTATTGCAAACAAACATGCTGTTAGCATTATTGAAAGAGCAAACCATGAAGGGAGAAGGTTTAGTCAGGAGATCACTGACTTAGCCGAGTTCAACCTAATTGCCACGGCCCCCGGGAGCCTGAGAATCGGGCTACAGAAGCCAGACATTTCCCGGTTCATACCTTCTGAGCCAGTTGCGGAGCAAGAGAAAATTGAAGAGACTTTAGTTCAGCAAATATCCGATGCGCAATTGAAAGCTCAGAAAGCTATGGATGGTCTCTGCCTTCTTACCCGAACAATATCGGCAGCTCAGGACGAAAACGAAATCGAGAAACTATACAAAGAGGTCGGTCATAAGAATACACTAAGATTAATTCACTATGCAAAAGACCTGACCCCTCCTAAGCGTGGGCCATTTACCAGTATTAGCTTTATCGGCCCCGGAATAGGTAGCAAGAGTAGTGGTAGCAAAGTAGTGGCTGACTGCGAGACGCGGGTCTGGCTCTCGAATCGTTCGGAGCAACTACTAGACAATCAGAGGTATGTCGAAGCGCGCGGGAGGATTCGTGCGATTGACGCAGATAGACGTTTTGTTCATGCTCGCCCTCTATACTTCGACGACCAATACATTGACGACATCGAGTGTAAACTACCCATTGATATAGAGGACGAGGAGCTAGAACGGCTTTTTAACAAACCAGCATTTGTATCCGGGCTGATTGTACTATCAACTACAGGTGAGGCTAAGTACATAGAGGTAGACGAAATACGTCTGGAGAATCCCGAGGATTGACCAAAACAGAGTCCGGTTGTTTTACCAATTACGAACTCGCCAAAACCGGGATAGGGCATTCCTTTCAAACATCCAACATGCCCATAAAGCCCCTGGCAGGTCACCACGACCCCCAGGGGCTTTGTCTTATCTGTCGTCGTTTTAAGCTTTCTCCAAGTGATCTTTTTCCGCCAACGCATCAGCTGCCAGTTTTGCTCTCCTTATCTCAAAATCAGTCATGGGACGACCCTTCAGCTCCATCCATGGTCTTGTCGTTTAGCTTCTGCATGTACTTTCTAAGCTTAAAGTTGCCCGGCAAAGCCAGGTTCTCTTCCGCCCACTCGAAATACTCAACGTACAAGCTCCCCAGCAGCCATTAGTTCGTGCTTCCCAGGACAAAATAGTAGACATGGCTAGGTCAATCTTGTACGGCGAATCCGAGCGCTCCTTCCGGATCAGCCATAGATGCTTGCCCTCGTCATCCAACTGAGGAAGATCGTGACGGTGTGAATTGCCTATATGCCGCTCCAATTCCTTATCACCACTATGCAACAGTGTTCGGTCTTTGATAGCAGTATCGAAGCCTTCAAGGGCATATGTCATTTGTCGCCGTCGGTTAGTCCACCACTCGATAACCTTGTCCTCACCAAACTCACCGGCCCACTGGGCAATCCATAATTGCCAGTATGGCGGGTCAGCATACATACGCCACACGTCGTAGCGTTTAAATGCTGCCCTTACTGCATCATCTACCTCTTCAGCTGGGATTTGCCAATCATCTTGACCAAGAGGGCACTCCCATAGTCCCAAAACCCATTGGTAACCGGTTTCTACGTGCGTAGCAACCAGCCCGGTAGAGTCACGAAATTGAGCGCCGCCCAGGGCCCAGGTAATGGCATCTAGCACAGTGGTTTTGCCTTGATTGTTTTTGCCACCAATGATGGTTAGCCCGTTTTGTGCACGCGCTACTTTGACAGCCTTAACTCGTCGTGTTCGTGGTCCCCTTGGGGCCTAGCCCTCATGGCAACACCACCACCTGCCCTATCTGCAGCTTACCGGGGTCTATGCAGGGTTTGCTTGCCGTATCTCGTAACCATTTTCCCGGTGTGTGCCCCGCCATACTCACGCCGGGCAATGCTCCACAGCGTATCGCATGTCGCACCTCGGGCTCGTCCATTACCAGTACAGTTGTTTCGGCCCACGCCTCCATATCGGCATCTATCCAGGCGATAGCCACCGCTAGAGCCCCCGCTACAGCTAATGCCATCACTACTCGCATGGCTGTCGCATCATGTCACCTCCTCCCGTGAGCCGTCTCGTGCTGTCCCAGTTTACGGATGTGTAGCCTGTGTTCATTCTCTCACCCCCTCCATTTCAGCCCATCTAGTGCCAACTCCATCAAAGCCCTGCGGGGTATGTACCTGCCCCGCCCTATATGCACCCAGGGTATCTCGCCCCTGTCCATCATTCGCCACAGGGTGGACATACTCACCCCTAGCCACTCAGCGGCCTGCGTAGTGTTGACCATGCCATCGGCAACTAGGCGCTCACGGCGGGATTTGGTTGACTGTATCGGGATGGCGCTCATGCTGTAACATCCTTAAATAGCAGCCGAAACGTCTCTCTGCCCTTAGGAGTAATCAACGTCTGCGTCCCCGCGTAGTTGCCCCGAGTAAACTCTTTGATCTCAAACAGGTCCGGCGTGTATTGGGCATATGGTTTGGGATTGTCTCGACTGTCGCGGTAGATAAAACCGTTGGCCTCTAGCCATGACATAAAGTCATTCTGCTTGATCTTGAGCTGCTTTGCGGTGTCTCGGAAATTGGTGAGTGAGTTTCGCTCTACTAGTGCGTTAAAGTAATCTGCCTTGGGCTTCATCAGCTGGACACTGCGTTGTAAGTCTTTCACCATCATGAGCTTGGTGTCATCGGACAGGGTCGGGAAATAGCGGTCGATGAACTCCTCCTCCCGGCCACTGGCGACATAGCCGCCGGTCTTGCGGATGGTTGGCAAAACCTCTTCGGCTACCCAATCGGTGAAGCGCTCTGCCTCTTGCTTGCGTGAGGTGAAAACTAGTTTGTAGAGACCAGTCTCCGAAACAACGTTGGCCTGCTGGTTTCCGCCAGGGGTCTGAATAGTAGTAAGACCCTTTTGGGTGTCAGTCAACCTCTCCACTGAACGAGTGACATTGCCAAGCTCAAGGATGTCACATACGTCCTTGGCTACAAACCACAGTTGTCCGTCAATCACCGTGGTCCGGACCTGTTGGCCCTCATACTCAAATACTCGTTGTAGTTGATTCATCACACTGCCTCCCTTCGCTAGCCACCTGTTCATTATGGTTTACGGCTTCGAGAAAAAAAAGACCCTCCACCGACACTCCACACGCATTGGCAAGGCGTAAGACCACGCTCCCACCAGGCATTTTCTTGCCCCACTCTATATCCGACAGATAAGGGCGAGTAATGCCTGCCGCTACAGCCAACTCTTCCTGTGTTAAGCTCCGCTCAAGACCTATATTCCTTAGGTTGTTGTGCATCCTTGATCTCCTCACCTATCGTCATATTGTGTACCATAGTGTACGTCCGGTTCTAGTATAGATCATATTTTCAGCCATGTCAACCATGGTGTACGATTTTCTTGTCTTTTTGCCCTTGTTGTAAGCCGTTGTTTACATTACAATATAAAGGGGGTACCGTTGTTCCTATAGAAAGTTGGTGAGAGCATGGGTTTGGGCGGGGTAATTCGGGGCTACCGGGCTCGCCATGGGTTGTCACTCAGGGAGTTTGCTAAAATGTGTGATTTGAGCCACACATATATAGCCAAACTTGAAGAGGGTGTAGACCCGAGGACTAAGAAGCCGGTCGAACCGACCATAGAAACAGTTAATAAAGTAGCTTTGGCTATGGCAATGCCACTCGACGAATTGCTAAGGATTAGCGGTTATATGTCCACCAGCTCGCCTAGAAAGGATGTATATGATGAAAAGGGAAGTGCGGAGCTTCGACAACTATATAGCGTGGTGGCGCGTGCCGAGGAGCTTCCAGGGGATAGCATTCATAGGATTTCGAAAGCCCTAGACGATCTCATAGATGCATACAAACCGAAGAAAGGGTCATAGGTTACATGGTTCGGCAAGCATCCAGGTTTACAGACGCATTGCAAGCGGCATGGCTATTTACATCCTTAGCCCAACTCAACTGGTTGCCGATAGACCCATCCTCCATATATCGTAAGTTCCGCGACACTTGCCTGCTTCTAGACTCTGCCCAGGCTGCCGAGGTAATAGGCAATGGGCACCCCTTAGTTGAAGCAGTTAGGCGGCCCAACAACGACGCATATACCTTTTTCAGCCATGACCGAAGCATGTATGTCACCATATTTAATGAAAAACGCTACCCGGCTCGAATTCGATGGACCTTGGCCCACGAGATAGGTCACATAGTGTTAGGGCATGTGCAGCGCTATGAAGCTTATTGTATTCATGGCGGTCTAGAGCCTAACAAGCATAGGGCATTGGAGCGACAAGCAAATGATTTTGCAGCTGAACTCTTGGCCCCCATGTATATAATACGACGTCTCAAGTTATCAGAACCAAGTGACCTATCTAGAGTATTTGGGCTATCGACTGAAGCAGCCACAAACCGCGTAGCTGATCTCAGGCGCAAGGGAGACAAGCCTGTCTATGACGGAGGTCGCGGGTTTCTTCAGGCACAATACGCTGAGTTCTTGTCGCCGGTGGCATTGTGCTCCAATCAATTTAGCAATGGGCTTCCTGTACATTTGGCCAGTTATGCAGAAAGGGTAGTGAATGACAGAATGCAACAGCATAGTTCTGTAGATACGAATGAAAACGGTAGATTCCTTGCGTGTCCACAGTGCGGCAATAAGGATTTCGCAGATGACGCGAACTACTGCAGGCTGTGTGGCATACCTCTTTACAACCACTGTACCGCTCTAGAGACTACCTTCGTCGTTCAGTGCGGAGAAGTAAACCGCGGAGACGCGCGATACTGTGAGTTCTGCGGAGCCGAAACAATGCTATTCAGCAAAGGGTTATTGGTCAGCTGGAACGGTACTACGGCTGATAATCATACCAACGATGATGCATGGGACGGCGTGCCGTTCCTGTCTACATGACCCGCCCCTAGCACAAAAGAGACCACCGCGAGGAGGCTTTGGTTGTTTAGAGGGGCGACACCGTCGTACACAATATAAGGAGGGGTATTGTGGGGTCTTTCAGGCAAAGGGATAGCTGGGAGCCTGGGGTTATCGGCACTGAATTACTCAAACCACTTTATTCAAAGATTGTAGGTGTAACACGATATAATCCCGACGGTACATCCCGACAAGACTTGCTAGCTCAATGCAAAATAGGGCAACCACTAAGGCTCGTCCGAGAACCTGACAACCCGGTCGACAGCAATGCTGTGATGGTGCTAACGATGGAGCGTAAACAACTAGGGTACATAAACAGAAGTATTGCCCCACATGTAGCTGCAAAA
>JAAZMF010000231.1 GCA_012798955.1 Bacillota bacterium
GACTGATGGAAAGCTCATCGAAAGAATTCTCGAGGATGATAATGTTGGTATTAACCATATGGTTTTGCCAAAGGGAGATGCTTTGCCCGAGCACTATTCCAACTCCCACGTGTATATGGTAGTCACCAGGGGTAAGGTTACCCTCAGGCTTGATGAGCAAGAGAACCATGACTACCCAATGGGAAGTATTATTAATATACCGTATAAGACAAAGATGAATGTTTTTAATCAGTACGAGGAGATTGTGGAGCTTTTTGTGATTAAGGCACCTAGTCCCAAGCATTTTAGAGGTTAATGTTAGGTTTGACGCTTATAGGCTCTTGCCAAGTGGCAGGGGCCTTTAGGTATGATTTGCGTCTATCTGTTGCTTGATCAGTTTCTTAAAGGATGGGATGCATGGCTAAGGTTGTGATCAAAGAGTGCGATAGTTACCGGATAGAAGAGGTAACTACGGCAATTAATCAGGGAATGGATCACATCGGTGGGTGGGATGCCTTTGTAAAGCCGGGCATGACAGTACTACTGAAGATTAATCTGATAACCCCCCGGGGCCCAGAATCGGCCGCTATTACCCATACAGAGTTTGTGCGGGCCATAACCAGGATCCTTAGGGAGAAGGGTTGTACTGTTTGGATTGGTGATAGTTCTGGTGGGGCTATAGCTGGGACGGCTCCAACTGCCCGTAGCTTTATTGTATCAGGATTAAAGCAGATGGCTGAAGAGGAAGGCGCGATTATCAAGAATTTCGATCTAGAGGGCGTTGAGGCAGTCCAGGTAGATAACCCCTTCGTTAGCGAGATGTATCTAGCTAAACCTGTATTCCAAGCAGATTTAGTGATCAATTTGCCGAAACTAAAGACCCATAGCGCGGCCATGTTCACAGGTGCTGTGAAGAATATCTTTGGGTTAGTTCCCGGACTCAAAAAAGCGGACTACCATAGGGTTGCACCAAGTCCCACCGATTTTGGTCATGTGATCGCAAGTATTCATCAGGTCACCGATATAGGTCTGCATATTATGGATGGCATCGTTGCCATGCAAGGAGAGGGACCTACGGCTGGTACACCTTATCCGGCCAATAAGATATTAATCAGTACAGATCCGTTAGCCTTAGATACTATCGCTGTGGCCATGATGGGTCTTGGGATAGATGACGTACCTATCTTGGCTGTGGCTCGAGATAAAGGGTTAGGCAAGTCTAGGCCTACTGAGCTCTCACTTTTGGGAGACTATGAGACACCCCCAAGGTTCAAGGGGTTCAGGCTACCCCGCTACATAAGGCGACTTAGGCTGCCAAGCTATGGTTTTGTATCTGCAGCCCTTAGGTTTCTGAAGACTAGGCCACAAATCAACCTAGAGATATGCCGCCACTGCAATATGTGTGTTGAAAGCTGTCCTGTGCATGTTATTGACAAGGCTACTAAGCAGATAGACTACACCCAATGCATCGAGTGTATGTGTTGCCATGAGCTATGCGAGCATCAGGCGGTGGAGCTGCGTAAGGACTATCGCTTAGCTGAGATCATGCTGAAGCTGTATGGAGCTAGGAAGAGGTAGGTTGTGGGTGCCGTTATGGGGTACGTCTATGTATTCGGACTGACGCCAAGGATAAAACAAACAATTCTAAAAACGTTGGATTAGGGGGCCTCGGTATTGTACGCAGGCCCTTTATTTCATCTATAGAATATATCTGCGTTTGTTGTAGAGTGGGGCCGTCGATCTATCCGAAGATTGTCGCCAAGGACAAAGTAGTAGGATTGCAGAGAGACTGAGTCAGAGAGGCCTCGGCATGGCATGCCGGGCCTCTTGTTTTTTTAGGAGAAATGTTTGAACGTAGTTTTAGAGTTGTTTGACCGAAGGCTGGTAGTATATGGACAAGCAAATGATTGATAGGATCGCATTATCCCAAGGGGGTGGACACTGACTGGATGAAGTTTGGTCGGTAACAGCGTGTCAATCGATTGGTCTTACATGCACCATGCAGGTTGAATACTGTAGAATCAGCGAAAATAGGAAGGCGTGGAGGGATTGTAAATGAAGAAACTGTTAAGTGTTGCATTGATCGTGGTATTGGTTCTAGGGGCTGGCGTTGCAGCCATGGCAGCTTCACTAGATAGTAGGACGCTTCCCGTTAGTCTTAGAATCTTGCCCTTTGCTAGAGTTGATGTACCCGAGAATCTTGATTTTGGGGAGATCAATTTCGCTGATGGTTTCGCCCGGAGAACTGCCAAAACTAATATTTTGCTCTACACCAACGATAATGTCCATTTACGGATAGACTCTGCAGGATGGGATCAGCCCAAATTTAACGGATGGCAGAACTGGGTGAGCTATCAGTATGCACTCCAGAGTGGAAACATTCTCAGTTGGCATGCAGGAAGTGGTCATGGTGGCTGGGGAGACTATGGGTTTAATTTCACGGGTGCTCCCATAGTGATACCTTTTGAGGCAAGATTCCAGGCAACAGCAGAAGACTGGTGGGAAGCCCAAGCAGGGTCCTATAGTGATACGCTTACCATCACTGTTACTGCAAGATAGCGATAACAGTAGACAGATATCATCTTGTGCGCGAAAGGTAGTTACCCAGAGCAAGTATAGCTATCAGGTCCCGCGGGCTCTGCTTGTGGGGCCTTTTTTTTGCTCTCTTGCCATTGGGGCAATCGAAATGCCAACCCCTGGTTTTGGGGATTTAGCAGGCATTTTAGGATTTTCTAAGAATGGCAGCCTATACTTCGAATAAAGTTAGCAGAGGATGGCAACTCCCAAATGTTGAGGTGGTGGAATTGCGGAACGGTCTTGATAAGATAACAGGTCTGCGGTGTAATCGGCTTATTGTAGGAAGTAGATGGGCGAGTACCAAGAAGATGATGGTAGGGATTGCCCTGGTGATAGTGCTGGTGGCAGCTGGGTTAGTCGCTAGGGCGACCTCTGAGCATCCTAGTTCTGTCGAGGTTCACCTATACATTCTGCCCTACGCTGAAGTTGTTGTTGGTACAACCCAACTGGATTTAGGGAGTATATCTGTTGTAGGTGCCAATTACCAAGCAGATACCCCGGTTCGGCTGAGGGCCAACATTCCGACAAGTCTAAGCCTCACATCTCTAGGGTGGACCGGGGACCTAAGTCCCCTGAATGAGGGGATCGGGTGGAGTCTATACCGGGGGGCTTCTGACCGGCCTGAGCTTAGTGTTGCCGGGACTCAGACTGATTCCAGAGATTATAATTTTGAAGGCGAGATCCC
>JAAZMF010000037.1 GCA_012798955.1 Bacillota bacterium
CCATCTTGGCGGCGTAGCTCAGTTGGTCAGAGCACACGGCTCATACCCGTGTTGTCACTGGTTCAAATCCAGTCGCCGCTACCACGCGCCCCACTAGCTCAGTTGGCTAGAGCACCTGACTCTTAATCAGGGCGTCCGGGGTTCGAATCCCCGGTGGGGTACCAAACTCAAAGTCCCATGACCATTAGGTTACGGGGCTTTTTTTGTGAAACGACCTTTTACTCATTTCTTTCCTCGCATCATCACGAATTAGCTATATCAGCCTTGACGGTCAAAGATGGTCAAGGTGTCTTATTGCCACGGTAATTTCCAACGCGTATTATTCTATGGGCACAGTTTTAGTAGAGGAGGTGCCGATGATGAGCAATATGCCCATAGAAAAAGCAAACATGCCAACGGAATACCAAATTGGGCGGGTCCAAGGCGTGGGACCCCTACAAGTTGAAGAGCAATTCCAGTTGGCCTTTAGCCAAGCTAACCAGGTATTTGTATTCCAAGTAACTACCGATGGAACCGGTGACTTACTTGTTGACACCCTTGACTGCTGTATCCCAGGTGATCAATGGGGAGTACGCATTATCGATACAGCACGGAACTGCATCATCGATGAGGCCTGTGGAAACGGCAGTATCGAAGAGTTCAGTGGGGAGGCTGTTGCGCCAAACTTTACCGCAGGTGTCGTTGAGGTATTCTATTGCCAAGGAGTAGACATTTTCCCAGCGGGAATGACCGTAAGATTTCGATACACAGGTGATTCTTTAGCCGTTTCGGAAACAGAAGGATGTATAAGTGAACAAAGAACTTGTTCTCCTGGGTTAGTAGCTTGTGAGCTAATTAGCTGTACCGATATCTTTGATGAGCTCCTTTGCGTAACCTTCGACGTAGTCTTCACGGTAGATGCTGATGCGGTTGTGACTGATGTGGAATGTATGGGGCCATGTATTGATTGACCAGTGATTTGAACAAGGTTATAAACTACCTACAGGCCGAGAAGAGGTACCCCTCTCCGGCCTGTGATTGTTTGCCGATAAATGTGCGGGAACGAAGGATTTGGGGACAAGTCGTGGGGGTATGAATAGCAACGACACCGTTTGTGTGTTATTATGGGATTCACGGCGTCGTAGTTAGTTTGAAAGCCAATTACCAGCAAGTGAGTACGATTAACACCATATCTATAGGCGTTACCATCAGTGGCAGGGTTTCTGTCCTCGATTTCGCAATGAAAGGAAACACGACTACATGAAGCAGAGAATAGACCTTCTCGAGGGAGATATCTTCAAGCTATTTTGGCGTTACCTTGTTCCGACTATGGCATCGACTATGTCTGTGTCGGTTTTTATTTTGTTTGATACATTGTTTATTGGTCGAGCCTTGGGTAACGATGGGTTGGCCGCTCTTAATATAGCTTTACCCATAGTGAATGTGCTAACGGCTACAGGCTTGTTGTTAGGAGTGGGCGGTGCCGCCGCGTTTTCCGTTTGCCTCGGTCAAGGTAAGCATCATGAAGCACGGAAGCTTTTCACCAGCAGCGTAGTTATGGCGGTCATATTTGGTGGGTGTCTGACATTGATAGGGGCACTTTCCGTGCAACCTCTCGCTCGGTTTCTGGGCGCTACAGATGGCAACATTCAGCTGGTCATCGATTATGTGGGAACAATTCTCAAGGCAAGCGTCTTCTTCGTATTGTTCAATTGTCTGGCGGTTTTTGTTCGCAATGCCAATGCACCTCGGCTCGCTATGTGGGGCTCAATCACTGCTAGCCTGTCCAACATAGTATTGGATGTTGTCTTTATTTTCGGTTTCGGATGGGGAATGAAGGGAGCTGCCATAGCGACCTCTTTAGCCCCTGTGTTGGGTCTTTTAGTAGTATCCATTTATTTCTTAAGGGAAGACAGAATACTTCGGTTGACAAGATTCTCTCCGGAGCCGGCTTTGGCCCTGCGGATCATAGGTAATGGTGGCTCAAGTTTTGTCATGGATATTTCCACAGGGTTGGTGATCTTTGCTTTTAACATAGCCTTGGTGGAGCTTGTGGGGAGCTTAGGTGTCTCGGCCTATGGCATTATCACCAATGTTTCGCTATTGATTGCCGTCATGTTTACAGGGGTTGCCCAGACAGTGCAGCCACTAGTTAGCATCAACCAAGGTGCGGGGCTGACTGAGCGGGTTCAAGAGGTCATGCAGCTAGGGATGTCAACTGCCGCGGCTTTAGGGGCAATTCTCTATTTGGGGATAGCGCTCTTCCCAGAGCAGGTTGTCTTTGTGTTTACCAAGGAAGGGGCCGCCCTTTTGGATTTGGCGGTGCCGGGACTACGCCTTTACGGACTTGCCTTCCTGTTCATGGGTGTTAATATTGTGGCCACCACCTATTTTCAGGCCGTTGAGCAACCACTATATTCCATGATTATCTCTTTGTCCCGGGGTGTGGTCTTGATTCTGGTTAGCCTAACCGTTTTACCTCGTTTTCTGCATGTTAAGGGTGTCTGGCTCACTGCTCCCCTCGCAGAATTAGGAACCCTAATCATATCTCTTCCCCTGTTAATGACCACCTTACCCGGTATGGCCAGTGTGTTTGCCCGGGAACGGGGTATCGGTGATGGCGGGGCGTAGTATTTACTCAAAGCACTCACAGATTGAGTAGACTCTTGGCTAGTCTTTTGCCAGTGGGAGTGGCCGCTAGTCCACCTTCAGCCGTCTCTTTTAAGGAACTGGGCATTTGCATCCCGATTTTGCCCATGGTCTGAATTACTTCATCAGCGGGGATGGCACTTTCTATGCCCGCGAGGGCTAAATCGGCTGCTACGAAGGCGTTGGCAACGCCCATGGCGTTCCGCTTAATGCAAGGCACCTCTACAAGGCCTGCCACTGGATCGCAAACTAGGCCCAATACATTCTTCAGGGCTAGGGCGCAGGCGTGGGCTGCTTGACGGGGTGTGCCATGGGCCATCTCCACAATGGCCGCGGCTGCCATGGCGGCCGCGCTACCACATTCAGCTTGGCAACCTCCTTGCGCTCCTGATATGGTTGCCTGTTTTGCGATTACTAGCCCGATACCTCCGGCTGTAAACAAAGCCATGATCGCTTTATCTCGGGGGATATTTCTAGCTTCCATGACAGTGATAATTGCTGCAGGTAGTATGCCACAGGAGCCGGCGGTGGGAGCTGCTACAATCCTACCCATAGTGGCGTTGACCTCTGTCACTGCCAAAGCCCTCACTAAAGCCATACCCAAGGTTTTACCACCCACTGTCTCACCTTCATTGATGGCCACAAGGAGTTTGCGGGCATCTCCACCACTTAACCCTGAGGGTGAGCGATGATTTGGTTCTAGGCCCCATTTAACCGATTCCTCCATAACTTGAAGGGTGTCAGCCATTTGCTGGCAAAGCTCATCTTTTGACATATGCAGCTCCATAGCTTGTTGAGTGATCACTATATCGGCTATGGTCTTGCCTTGGGATGTTGCGAGTCCAACTAGATCGTCAACAGATTGGTATGTGAGAATATTCATAGCTGTCACTCCCTTGGGCTTACGTGTAATGGCGATTTATCGACTAGGGGGCGACCCGGGTCAAGCTTTGGCAGGCAAGGCAAAGCATACCAGAGTCGTGGGCTAGATTGCCGGCAGTGCCATAGCACCGGTGACATTGGGTACCGCCTGAATTCTTTGGCATAAACTGCCACATATTGGTTCATCGGTTTCCAGCACGATTACACTGCGTCCCCCCCGGTGGGAACGAAAGACTTTCATCTGTCCAATATTGATGCTGTGCATAGCAAGCAGGCTCGTAACCTCGGAAATTACCCCCGGTGTATCTTTATGGTAGACAATTAATGTATCATATTCGGCTGTGAATTCCGCAGGTAGACCGTTGACCTCGTGTATCCTGACTTTGCCTCCACCAATAGAGGAGCCTAGCAAAGAGATACTTTTACCTGACTGGCCCTGGAGATTGATTAGGGCCGTGTTAGGGTGCACATCACCTAGATCAGTGGGCTCAAAGCAGAAGGCTAGGCCTTGGGTCGCGGCTATCTGTAGGCTATCCCTGATTCTCAAATCATCGGGGGCAAAACCTAACAGCCCTCCTATCAGGGCCTTATCGGTGCCATGGCCTTTATATGTGCGGGCGAAGGAGCCATGCAACTTGATTTGGGTGTCTACTGGTTTATCTTGGAGCAATGTCCGGGCCACCATACCTAGCCGGGCGGCGCCAGCGGTGTGGGAGCTAGATGGACCAATCATGATGGGACCAATAATATCAAATACGCTTGTCAAGCTTTTTCCCTCTCTTCCCACCAAAGAAGCGACTGTCTATAAACAGCTATTCCCCAGTTACTTCAGTCATTTATGATTACTGCATAGGATGACTTTTCCCCTGCTAAAGAGGCTGCATCAAAAAAACCTCCCGCCGGTTAGGAGGGGTTTGGGTGGAGTTTCAGAATATAATCTTAGCAGGGGTAGTGGCTATATGATGGGATTTTCAATGTTGTGGTGGGGCCTAGCAAGCTTCTACGCTGACAGGGAGGAAGATAGGTGGAACCAGTCGTCTTAGCAGATCTTGGATTCGATATTAACGTAGTTGGGTTTTTGCGAGGGTTACGGGTGGAGGCAGATACTGAAGATGGCCAGCAGGTACTCGCTCTTTTGGAATCAGCTAGGCAAATAGCCAAACCCAAAGCGATCTACCGAGAAGCCTTCATTGATGGTAGGGGCGATGGGTACGTAGTGATCGATGATATCAGATTCGATAGTGGTATTCTGCAGGTGAACCTCAGCCAGACTACTCGGGTATTCCCGTATGTAGTAACATGTGGTCAGGAGTTAGATGAATGGTCAGTGACGGTTCAGGGTATGTTAGAGCAGTATTGGGCTGATGAAATCAAGGAGGCCATTTTGAAAGCGGCTTTTCGGGATTTCACTTGTCGGCTAGTCGATGCCTATGGTCTTGGTACAACATCGGTTATGAATCCGGGCTCACTAGAGGATTGGCCCATTAGTGAGCAAACAAAGCTTTTCAAGCTTTTGGGTGATCCGGCAGGGTCTATTGGTGTTCAGCTCACTGATAGCTATCTGATGGTCCCCACAAAGTCTGTTTCTGGCATTCGGTTTGCCACCGAGAGGACATTTGAGAATTGCCAGCTTTGCTCCCGAGAGAACTGTCCTGATCGAAGAGCCCCTTATGATCCACTACTTTATGAGAATCGGTACAGAATTCACCGTGACTAATATGAGGATATTGTCCGTCAAGCCTATCGATCAAAGCATCATGCTAGTGGATGGTTACCTCGATGAACCATCCTGTCTAGGTGTGCCTCCATACATATCCCCCCAGATTCGCTATGCCTATGGTGCCTTGCTTGATCTAGGCATTGACCCAAGCCGGATAACTTATGTGACCATCGATGAATTGCGTCGGGATAAGGATAGATATCTTGATACGGCCAAGAGGGCCCATGCCGTAGTGGTGATCGCCGGTGCCACTGTGCCTGGACGCTACCTGGGCGGCCGTCCCATATCCCTTCGGGAGATTAGTCAGCTAGCTATGGACGTTGAGCCCGTGCCATTAGTTCTCGGGGGGCCCATTGTGCTTTGCCAAGAGGCTGTTCCAGGCGTAGATTTTACCTGTGGAGAGATTGCCGCCACATCTCTACAGGCATTGCTGGGTGGTAAAGCTGAACCCGATGGCAACGATCAGCAACTATGGGCGGCCCGCATAGCGAGATTTGCTATCTTAGGGGCGGAACTTACTACTAAGCATCCCTCCTTCCCTCACGTGGTGTGTGAACTGGAGACTTTCCGGGGTTGTCCTCGTCAGCAGAATTGCGCTTTCTGTAGTGAAGGCCTTAAGCAGGTGCGTTACCAAAGGCCTGTGGAGGATGTGGTGAAGGAAGTCGAGGCATTGGCTCGTCTAGGTAATCGGTATTATCGGTTGGGTTGCCAGACTGATCTATTTTCATACGGTGCTAAGGCTCGGCAAGGCCAGCTTTACCCGGAACCTGCTGTGATTCGTGATCTATATCAAGGCATTAGACAAGTAGCGCCGGATTTGGAGGTGCTGCATCTAGATAATGTGAATCCGGCCACCATCATGCGGGATCCTCAGGCCTCGAAGGCAATTATGGAGATTATCTGTCAATATAATACCCCTGGTGATGTGGCAGCTTTCGGCCTAGAGTCTGCTGACTTAGCCGTTTTGACAGCCAACCAAGTGGAGACTTCACCGGAGGAGACCTTAGAGGCCATTAGATTGATGAATGAAATCGGTGGGCAACGTAGAGACGGTATTCCCCTATTGCTACCTGGGCTTAACCTGATTCACGGTCTTGCCGGTGAAAGGCGGGAGACCATAGAACTCAACTTCAGCTATTTGCGGGGCTTACTTGAACAGGACCTTCTGGTGAGACGCATTAATATTCGTCAAGTTCTAAGCTGGGGGGATTACAGAGAAGTTAAGTTATCTCCGTGGCGATTTCAGGAGTACAAAGAGCGGGTTAATACGGAGATTAACAAGCCAATGCTACAGAAGATCTTTCCCAGCGGCACCATTCTCCGGGGTGTGCATATTGAAGAAGTGAAGGGTCAGATCAGTTTTGGCCGTCAGTTGGGCAGTTACCCTATTCTTGTGGGTATACCCGGAGAGGAGCCAATAGGTAGCATTCTCAACGTGGTGGTGATTGACCATGGCTATAGATCTATAACCGCCCTGCCCGTTCCCTTTCATATCAATCGAGCCAGTGTAGCCCGGCTTGCCGCCATCCCCGGCATGGGACGAAGGCGAGCTACCCGAGTTTTTCTAGCGAACCCCATTGCTGATGCTCACCATCTAGAGGAAATCCTTGATGGCCAAGTTGACCTAGCGGCTATCTTACCCTTCTGCGACTTTTCTCTCTGCTAGCTATATAGTTAGTCCTACCTCACCCTGTGTTTAATCGTTCCCGAATTGTGAAACACTAGTAGTCGGCATATCATGGGAGTAATCCATTGGGGAGTGCTCCCAAATATCTTTGCCGCCGGCTATGATTTTTAGGTAAATCGGGCCGATGGATTACGGGGGTTAACTAAAACCTTGATGCCAGATAGCGGTATATTAGTCATCGTCTTGCTAGTGGTGGGGATGGGCATTTTGCGCTGGCGCCAGATTCGTCTCAAGTCATTGTCAGGGGAGCCTGTGACAGATGCTCTGCTTGGAGCCAATGAGCTTGAGCAACACGCCAGAGATTTAGCTACTCGCCATCGAATCTCCGGACGGACCTTCAGCAGGGGTCAACGTTTGCCGGATCCCTCTGCCACAAGCAAAGCGTTGAAAGGCATTCATGGGGAAATATCCAAAGCGGTTCGGGGAGGCTACAGCCCTTCTCCGGCGGGAGAGTGGCTTTTAGATAATTTCTACGTAATTGATGCAGGTATTCGAGATATTAAGGGGAGCATGCCTCCGGGATACTATCGTAAATTGCCTAAGCTAACCAACGGGCGGATGCGGGGATATCCAAGAGTATATGCTCTAGCACTGGATCTAATCTCCCATACCGATGGACATGTAGACACGGAGGTTGTGGAGCTTTTTTTTGCGGCCTATCAGTCCATAGCACCACTATCCATTGGTGAAATCTGGGCTATACCTACATTTTTGCGGATTGGTCTTGCAGAGAATCTAAAACACCTAGCCGGCCAGGTTATTCATACCCAAAGGCAAAGGCAAAAGGCCCATGAGTGGCTAGATACTCTCTTGCAGGAGGCCCGCAATCGTACGGTAGGTGTAGAGGAGTTGCTTGGGAGTAGGACCCGTTCTTTGCGGCGTGTCAATGCTGCCTTTGCCACTGAGTTGCTTTATCGGATGCGCAATGAGGGGGCAGAAAGTGCCCCATTGGGCGAATGGCTAGATGGGAGATTGGCAGCCATTGGTACAACCGCGGAAGATGTAGTTCATCTTGAGC
>JAAZMF010000232.1 GCA_012798955.1 Bacillota bacterium
AATTTTCTTCGTTGCGAAAAGTGATACGATGGACAGTTCCTTCCAGTACTTCCAAATCCAACAATGCGTTCCCTCCGCCCTTACGAGCTTTATGCATTGTTCCTTGCCCATGGCTCTAACTCCTGCAACTTGCCATTTCCCCAGAGTAGGCACAACTAGAAGCGGCCCGGACTCGCCGGGCCTCCAAAGCCTAGTCAGATGTGTTATTCCCCGCTAGATTACAGGCAATAGCCCAAAGGGCTATCTGGGTGCGGTCTTCTACTTGTAGCTTCTTGTAAATATTCGTCACATGGTTCTTCACTGTGTGGGGACTGATAAAAAGTTGCTTGGCAATCTCCATATTGGTCATACCGGTGGCAATTAAGGCAAGAACCTCTACTTCCCGGGGAGTGAGTCCGGCGGGAAATCCGTGTCGGTTCTCTTTTTCCGGAAAAGGTCTACCAAATGCACCGGCCTGTGCCTTTTTTCGTTCTCTATCCATAGGTAGCCCCCCGCCCTCTTCCCGCTTAATCCATCCTATTCGAGGGCTAAGGGATTGGTGCCCTGGCGGATTAGAAGCTTATCTCCCACCTCAGTGGCAGATGCTTGGATAGTACCTGCCGGTAACTCCAAGACTGACCTAGCCTCTTTTAGAACAGGGCCCCGACGCCCTGGTGCCATACGTTCTATAGTATGCAAGATAATCAGATCTTGGCTAAGATAAATAGCATCAAAGGAAAACCCCATGCCATAACTATGGATCCCCCGACAGGGAGTAATTAAAAGGCCCTCACCAAAGGCTAATTCTTGCTTACCTAAGAGCCCTTTAGCCCGGGCCCAGAAGGTATCTGCCATTCGCACCCGATCTCCCAAAACGGTGCCCCGGGCTTGATTAATCACAGTCACATATATGCTTGTTGGTGTCATTTCTGATTACTTAATAGCTCCCTCCCCGGACTAATAGTGAGTGGGACTGAAGTCAGCAAAATCGCCATATTCAAGTTCCTACATGCTAAAGATCAGGTGGCATGGGTAGTGTGATAATGCGAAAGTCTCGCCCCACCATGGGAATCCTGTTTTCTACCCTTAGGGGCCAGCCAGAGGCCGGTTCCACCCAAAAGGTCGCCTCCGGTGGTAATCCCCCCACATCCTTGATGAGCACTTGGTAAGTCCCTGCGGGCACACCACTAATCTTATATGCCCCGGTAGCCTCAACCATGGTGTCCCACTGACCACTACCTGCCACGCCTACGATTACACCCTTGGGCACAGCTGGTTGTCCCGAAAGGTCCACATAGCTAACCTCACCGGCAATACTAGATAAAACCGCTTGCCCCCCACCAGATGAGCAGCCAGAAAGGGTTAGGATAGAAAGTATAAGAGCAATGTTAAGTATCTTCCTTGTTTTTGACATGGCTTCCTTCCCCATCATATACTTCAACCATCTCCCCACGGGTCGGCTCCTACCATATACTGACGCAGTCCCCTCCACAAGACTCATTTCGGATCCGACCTTGCCATTTGCCCCCACCATCTAGTCACACTATCTCCCCAGTCAACTTCCCCGGGATCTACCTAAGCCATCTGCTGAGGCCATCATCGCAATACTGCTAGCCTTCCTTGCACCTTGACGGTCTTGCCAGGACCCGCCGTGGGCCGTGCGCTCACCTGATAATAATAGAGACCATTGGCCACCAAACGTCCCCGTCCGTTCCGACCGTCCCACTCTAGATAGTGGCGACCCGCCCCGTACTTTCCTGATGGTAAAGTCTTAACCAAATTACCTGCCACATCGTAAACCCGCGCCTCAACCAATGCCCCTTGATTGAGGGTAAACCCTAGCCTCAATGGGCGGGACGTATCCCAGGGATTGGGGTAAGGTAGGACCTCGGAGAGTGTTAGCTTAGCCGACTCCCAAATTGCTTCCACCTGCATATGCTTGGTATCACCTTGGGCTAGGCTTAGGTTAATGGCTCCGTGGATGCCTAAAGGAGTGCGAGTATTGACGGCGGGATCTAGCAGATTAACCTGCCACTCGGTCACATTCCAATCACCACTCCAACTCAAGATAAGTTCATCGGTATCAGAGTTGTTTTGCATGTAAACATCCCAAACTAAGGATTGGTTAGGCCCCCGGTAATCCGAAGCCAAACGTGCCTCCATCCCGCCCAGAACCACATTGCCTTTGCCTCCCGCCCTCTTCATCACCTGTTTGCCCGGGTCAGGGCTAAACCAAAGGCTCGGGCCCTCCACAGGAGGTGGCTTTTCCAGATCATACCTGGGGTCAAAGCCCGACCCAAGCCCCGGCATGACACCTAGGTAGTTGTACCGATCCTGCTCTTTTCCAGTAACTAAGGATAATTGCATGGACCAACCATTGGTCCCATCTGCCCCACTGCTCTTTGCCACGCCGCCTCCTCCAGTGGGACTAGTCGTGGACATGGCCTTTGCTTCGGTTAACATCCCCACCGCTTTCGTCGACCTCACCGCCCCCGGAGGGATTACTACCTCCAAGGGACGCCGGGCCAATACCCAATATCCCCACCAAGGCCTTAAGGTAGTGCTAGGCACATATCCCCCATCTCGGTAAGTCCACAAACCCCGGGAAATCCAACCCTCCCGTACGGCTTCCTCCAAAGAAAGGGCACGGCCCTGGTCCACCCGGAACGTCACGTTCTCCCACTCTACAGACTGCAAAAAAGGACAACCGACTTGGTTCCACCCCATTTCCAAAGGGAAGGCAAAACCCCGGCTAGGATCATAGGCCTTGCCTCTAGCCGTTACATCCCTAGCTGCGGCAGGTTTCCACCAATACCCTCGATAAGGGGTAACTCGCTGCAGATCCTCTCCTTCATACACGTATCCCGTCTCCCCCCCAGCCCCCACTCTCCACTGGGCTAAGGGTGCGGAGTGGAAAATCGCAACTGGGCTATCGTCAAAAGGTTGCATAGGCACAGACACCATCTGCAATCCCGGAGCAAAGCTACCTGTCACTTCAATATCATATAAGGGGTCATATTCAATTACCGCTGTGACACTACCCTTCTGCTCGCCACTACCATCGTAGGCGATAGCCTTAATGAGATTATCTCCTAGCGATAGAGGCACTGGCTCTAGTGTATAGAACTCGGTATCCACTCTATGGGTTGCGTAGCGCCCGCCATCTGCCGATTCCACCTCTACGTCTGTTATTTCCCCTGAAAAGTAATCACGAATCGTTCCCCGAATCACTTGGGAGTTAACATTGGTGGGGCTAGTGACCCTTAGATCCAAGACGGGATCATAGATTAAGGTCAGCTTTGCTTGACTCATATTGTCCGCGCCATCAAAGGCCATGATGGTGAGCTCATTGTACCCTTCCCGGAGCCGCCCCAAATGGAAGCTCCAATTGTTCCCCTGCAAAGTAGCCCGTCCGCCGGACCCAGACAGTGTTTCCCTGACCAAGACGAACCCACCCATCAAGTTAGCATCCTCCACACGGCCCCGTACATCTAGGGTGTTATCATGGAGGGTATAACCAGTCACAGGAAAATCCACTTTCAAAACAGGGGGAATGCTATCTACTATGAACCGCGCTCCCGCCGTCTCACTAGATAAACCCGGTACATCCTTATCCATTGCCACCATTTCCAAGCTATAAATACCATCCACCCATTGCCGACCACCAGGCAGGCGCCCATCCCACTCCCAACTATGCTGACCATCCTCTAGTCGCTTAGGGTCTGTAACGCCTTTTTCTAAGTATCTAAACAGAGTCCCGGATTGGGGTCCCATAAGCCCATTTATATCGACAACCTCTATGTTAAGGGATTCAGCCCCCTTTGACAGAGCATAAGTAACAACTACCTTGTCACTGGCCACAGGTGAGAACGGACGCAATGAATCGATACTCACCACCGGTGCACCAATATCATCGGCTGTACCACTGACGGGCCGCCCTGCCATGGGCAGATAGTTGACTAAGCCCAGATACGAGCGATCCCGCTTGTCCATGATATAAGCCTCAATGATCTCAGGCTTAGTAGTGTCCCACCAATTGTGACTGGCATTGACCTCCCCGGCATTATCGTCATTCCACACATACCAGAAAACTTGACTAGGTTTGCGGACTATTTCTGGATCATAGAAAAAGTTATTGTAGTTGACCCGAGCGGGCTTACCCCTAAACAGGTATATCCCATAGTCATTGGGCTGACGTATGCTAAAATCGTTGTATTCAACTACATCGGACAAGCCGCCATCAAAAGCAATGCCAAAGGTATTACTTTTGATGGCATTATGGGCGATGGTGACACCTTGAGACAAAAAGGAGTATATGCCCCAGGAGTTACTAATGATGGAGTTTTTGGCTACAGTACCCTTAGCGCTATCTAAATAGAGGCCATAGTCATTGCCACTGATGATATTGCCTTCCACAAGGAAACCAGTAGTCTGTTCTAGCCAGATACCCGTCAAGTTAGCGCTAAACCGACAATGTTTAATCATGGGACTCCCGCCAGAGACGAATATCCCCCGCTGGGCTCGCTCTACCTCAGCATGCTCCATCATCACCCGCCCTCCGTTATATCCATCAATCCAGATCCCGCCCCAATCACCCATGGCCCCTTCTTCATAGAGACCAAAAAAGACAGGATTCATGGCGGTGCCCTCGACCTTTAGGGTACCTAAGACCCTAAGGACGCCCCGATTCGTATAAGGCTTGGGGCTATAGGACCTGCGAAAACGCACTTCTGTACCCGCGGCGATGGTAAGGGTTGCCGCCCTGCCCACCACCGTATTCTGATTGATGATATAGGGGCCCTTTTCAGGCACCCAGCGGACATTGCCGGTAATGGTTTCCGGAGCAATGGTAGCCGCCTCTCCCACCTTAGGTATGATGATAAGCTGTATGCAAAATATGCCTAGTAATAGAAAATACAGTCTCCCTGTTCTCCGCAAGGCTAGGTCTACCTTTCCAGTAAACGATTTTCTAGATCTCGTATGGGTAAACGCCATGTTACTCTTGCCCTCGACTATGGCCCCACCATGATAGCTCACCTAATCGCCCGCCATGATCGCCGCTCTGCACGCGGCTTCGTAAGTAGTCAAAGGACCACATGGCAATTCCCAGGGGCAACTACAAGCAACTAGCGCATGATCTGGCCAAATGTTCCCACCATCTGAATCACAGCTGGACCCAAAAGCACGATAAAGAGGCTTGGAAAGATAAAAAGGACTAAGGGAAAGAGCATTTTGATGGGAGCCTTCATGGCGGCCTCTTCTGCCCGTTGCCGACGGGAGCGTCGCATCTGCTGAGCCTGGACCCTTAACACATTACCCACACTTACTCCTAGTTGATCTGCCTGAATTAACGCAGAGAGAAAACTAGATAATTCCTTTACCTCAGTGCGTCCACCTAAATCTCGGAGTGCGTCCCGTCTCGCCTTACCCATGCGGATTTCCTGAAGAACCCGCTGGAATTCTTCCACTAATGGCCCTTGTTCCCGGCTGGTTACCTTACTCAAGGCCGCATCAAAGCCCAAACCCGCCTCCACACTGACTGTAAGTAGATCCAAAAATGAAGGTAGAGTTTTGAGTATTGCTTTTTGTCTAGCTTGAATGCGTTGTTTTAACCACATGTCTGGAAGCAAAAGACCCAACCCAAGGCCAATTCCGGCAAATAGTATCTGCTGGTCTGCCCCTACAGTCAGGATAAAGGCCCCAAAGGTGAAAACGCAGATCACGAGGATGTATATCACCAGAAATTGTCCGGTCTCCAGTCCACCGGGATTCCCGGCCAAAACCAGCTTATGCCTTAGTGAATTACTCCATCCCACCGGTGTAATCCGCATTACCTGACGACTCAGTCCTTGGAAAAGCGGAGCCACTACCCTTTGCCAAAAAGGCTCATCTGGCAAAGGCATGGTTGCATCTGCTTGAAAGCTTTGGGAACCGCCTAGCGTTCTATCTAAACGGCGTTCCACTTTCTCCCTAGGGGCATAGACTGCCACGCCCACTAGGTAGACGATCATACCCACACTCACGCCCACAAGCCCCAAAACAGGTAACAGTATGGAGATCCCCTCCCTAAACATCAATGCGGATAATCTTGCGAATAGCTAAGACGCCCAATAACTGACCAGAAATACCGATGCCCACCATGACTTTGCCCAAGGGATGTTCAAATAACATAGTAATATAGGTCGGGTTCACTACGCCGATAAATCCACCGATGGCCAAGGGCAAGAGAGATATGATAATACCGGAAATGCGTCCCTGGGCTGTTAAGGTTTTTATCTCACCGTGAATCCTCACTCTTTCCCGTACTGTTTCTGCAATGGTATCCAGGATTTCCGCGAGGTTCCCCCCCACTTGTCTTTGAATAAGCACCGCCGTGATCAAAAGCTCCAGGTCATCGTTACCGGCCCGCTCGCCCATGGAGACTAAAGCGGTTTCTACGGGAATGCCTAGATTCATTTCCTGCAAGGCCCGGCGAAACTCACGGGATATAGGTGGCGACATTTCCCTGGCTACCATTTCCATGGACTGCATAAAACTATGACCTGCTCTGAGGGAATTGGCCATGAGCACCAGGGAATCGGCAATTTGACCGCTAAGTGCCGCCATGGATCGCCGGGCCTGCCGCATAATGTACAGTTGGGGGAGCATTAATCCCATTAAGAAAAACATTATTGTGGAAGATAGCTGTCCCCCGCCAATGATCACTCCAAGCAATCCCCCCACAATGCCCACAAAGGCGTTAAAGGCCAAAAATTCCCCTTCCTTAAGGGGGATTCCCGCCCTGTGCAAACGGATGGCTAGACTGCCATCGGGGCTGATCGTCCCTACCTTACCCCACCGACCCTGCCACCTCGCCCAGAACCCCGGTTTTGCTTCCTCTGCCCCAGGTTCATTGTATGGGGATAAGACCGGCCCCAAAGACGTAGACGTGGTGCCCATGGTAGCCCGCTCCCAGCGACGCTCCAGGCGAGTAGTATCGTATTTCCAAGCTAATAGCATATAAATCAGGCATGTCACTGATGCAAACACCATTAATGCCCAAACCACGGGAATTGCCCCCTTAGTAGCCACCAAACAGCTCTGAACCTAGGAAAACTCCGGCCGCCTCCAATACATCCATAAATTTCGGGCGGATCCCTGTGGGTAGAAGCCTGCCGACAATCTTGCCGTCTTCATCTACACCATGTTGCTCAAAAACAAATATATCTTGCAGAGTAATCACATCACCCTCCATGCCCTGTACCTCGGTAACCTGCACAATCTTGCGGCTGCCATCCCGTAGGCGAGTAGTCTGTATGATCACATCAATGGCTGAAGCGATTTGCTCCCGAATGGCCCGCACCGGTAGTTCCATCCCGGCCATTAGCACCATGGTTTCTAGTCTAGCTAACATATCCCTAGGTGTATTGGCGTGGCCTGTGGTCAAGGAACCGTCATGGCCGGTATTCATAGCCTGTAGCATATCCAGGGCTTCACCACCCCGCACCTCTCCCACTACAATCCGATCAGGTCGCATCCTAAGGGAGTTGCGCACTAAATCTCGGATAGCGATGGCTCCCCTTCCCTCAATATTGGGAGGGCGGCTTTCCAAGGAGACAACATGGTCTTGCCTAAGCTGCAATTCCGCGGCATCTTCAATAGTGACAATGCGTTCGTCAGGGGGAATAAAGGAAGATAGCACGTTAAGTAGCGTGGTTTTTCCCGAGCCCGTGCCCCCCGATACCACGATATTCAACCTCACTTGTACACAGGCTTTGAGAAACTCCGCCATCTCAGCAGTCAGAGTGCCGAATCCGATAAGGTCCTCCACTGTCAAAGGATCTGCAGCGAATTTGCGGATAGTGATCACCGGGCCATTTAGGCTCAATGGGGGAATAATTGCATTCACCCGGGAGCCATCAGGCAAGCGGGCATCCACCATGGGCATGCTTTCATCAATTCTACGTCCAATAGGGGCCACAATCTTTTCGATAATATGCATAACATGGGCATTATCCCGAAAAGCCACATCGGTGGTCTCCAGTCGTCCTCCCCGCTCCACATAAACCTGCTTAGGGCCATTAACCATGACTTCAGATATCCCGGGATCAGTCAGTAGCGGGGTAATGGGGCCAAAGCCCATAACTTCATCAATGATATCGGTTGTAATGCGCTGCCTCTCTGACCCTGTAAGATGGGAGGCCTCCGCTTCTATGATCTCCTCCACAGCTTCCTCGAGCTTACGCTCTAGGTCTTGCCTTTTGCTGGGATCTTCGGCCCAAGTCAGTATGGATGGGTCTATGGCTACAATTAGCTCCTTATGGATCTTACTTTTTAGTTTGACAAAGGGATCTGTTTTGCGAACCATTGCCGGCCTAGATGAAACCGACCTTGGCGAAGGTTCCACCGTGCTTTGCTGATTATCTAGGTCTTGTTTGCGCCCTAGTCGCTCAAGTAAAGACATGATTACAGCACCTCGCTAGAAGGATCACCATGCCCCAGCAGTCTTCCCAACAGATTCCATCCCGTGATACCGCGGGATGTGCGCTCCACCGGGCTTTCAGCCAATGCGTGGGCAAGCCCCCGTATACCCTCACTGATGGCCGCTTTCGGATGGGATAGCACAAAGGGGGTCCCTGAGTTCGCGGCTGAAATGGCTAAACGACCATCACTGGGAATCTGGGCTGAGATCCCAATCCCCAAGTTGTCCTCTAAGACACTGGTTTTAATCCCTATATCGCCGGAGGCTCGATTGACTACAAGCTTGGTTTTGTCTATGGGGTAATCCAGCACATCTTGCATCACCTCAAGACAAAGCCGCACGTTTTTTATGGTGGGAATATCCAAGGTGGTGACAATGGCTATGCAATCCGACTCATCTAGGGCCGCTAACACTGGCTCTTGAAAACTCTGAGCAGTATCGATGATAATATAATCTGCCATGGTGCGTAAAGTGGCGAGAAGCTGTTTAATGTGACCACCGATAACTAGTTCTGCCTCCTCGGGCCTGTATGGTGCGGCCAGGATCCGCAGTTTTTCCGAATACCTATGGAGCACCTTTTGCACTGCTTCCCCTTGCCAATCACCGCTTTGCACCAAATCAATGATGGTGTGGCGGGGCTCCGCATCAAGTAGTACTGCTACATCACCAAATGGTAGGTCGAGATCCACCAAGATTACGTCCTTTTCTAGCTCATGGCTAAGTAGGATCGCTAAGTTTGTAGCAATGGTGGTCTTCCCCACTCCACCCTTGGCACTAAAAACCGTGATGATCTCACCCTTACGCTGCTTGTCTATGGGATGCAGTGAGTGTGAACCAACCTGCTGCCAGCGCTTGGCCTCCATCACATACGCATTTTGTAGGGTGTGCACCAATTCATCTCCGCTAAATGGCTTAGTCAGATAGTCCCTTGCTCCCGCGGTCATGGCCTGCCTTAGATACTCTTGCTCCCCTTGGACACTCATCATCACAATGACAATCCTAGGTAGCTCTGTACTGATCACCCGAGTAGCTGAGATGCCATCCACCGGACTCATATTGATATCCATAAGGATCACATCAGGCTGTAACTCCCTGGCCTTAAGAATAGCCTCTTCCCCATCCCCGGCTTCTCCCACCACTTGAATGGCTTGCTGGAAGCTCAGCAACTTCTTCAGGCTATCCCTTGTAAAAGCGGCATCATCCACTATGAGTAAGCGTAATGGGTCCCCCATTAATCAAGCCCTCCCTTGATGGTCGCGCTTTCATCAATCGCATCATGGCCGGTTGCATCTCCCATAGGCCCGTCAACACGACTAGCTGCATCTCCCATGGGGCCGCCATCGTGATTAATGCCATCATCACTAGGCCCATCATCATGATCAATTGCATCTTTCGCATCCCTGTCATCATGATCAATTGCACCCTCTTGAGGCCAATCATCTACACTTAGCCACATCTTGTGATCCGATAGAGGTTCTCGCCACACTTCATGGGCATGGGGAGGTGCAGTATCTCGCCACAGTTCGTGATCATGGGCCGGTTCGTTGCCCTTAAGGATATGGGGTGTAACAAAGAAAATGAGTTCTGTCTCATGGGCCGTGAATTGTTCACTGCGAAAGAGTCTGCCCAATATGGGCAAATCCCCTAGTATGGGAAGCTTGTGTATTTGCAGGGCTTCAGAGTTGTCCAAAAGACCGCTAATTACAAAGGTAGTACCATCGTTGATTCGGATAGTTGTATCTGTACGGCGAGTCTTCATGGCCGGCAGGGCAATGGATTCAAGCCGAATAGCATTAGGCCAATCCAAAGTAGACACTTCCGGCTCCACTCTCACTTCTATGGAATCTTCGTCAATTACCACCGGTAAGATCTTGAGCTTCACACCATAGGTCTTCCAGTGAATCTGCAGCTCACCATCTTTAGGTATGACCACGGGGATCTCGCCTCCAGAGAGAAACTCCGCTTCACGACCACTTAGGGTAAGCAGGCTTGGTGCAGCCAGTAACTTTGCCTTACCGTCGTCTATTAAAGCCTCTAGCTGAGCCCCAATGGGGAGCAGCCGCTGCAAAGGTTCGCCAATCATTAACTCTCCAATTTGCAGAGCATCGGGGATAAACACACCCCTTTCCAGCGAACCCCAGCTAAAGCCAACATTCTCCAAATCCACACGGCTTGCTTCTACTACTCTTACCTTGATTAGAACTTGCCAGGGAGCCTCAATCTTGATGAAGTTGATCACTTCATTGCCAAAAGCCCCGGCAATCTGTACTGCTCGCTCCAGCTCAGACTGATCTTCTACTATCCCTTCCAGTACTAGCTTATCTCCGGCTTGATTCACCCGGACAAAGGGCAAGTCCAAAATACCGCTGACTATCTCTGCAAGGGGAGGGGATACATCCCCCTTCGGGGAAATAACCTGTAGGCGGTTGATCACGTTATCGGCATATAATCCGGCAATAGCCATAGCTCCTTGCGCTTCTAGTTCATTACTAACGAATCCATCCAAAATAGCTGCCCCTCTTACCATTTTCACACTCACACCGGGAAGACCAATGGCACTTGCGATTTCCCAAGGCAAATCAGAAGTAGCGTTTACATCGCCACCATTAGCCAATTTGTCCTCCCCTGCGGAGGGTTGGAGGCAATCTTCAAGAAGACCACGTTCTCCTGTGTCGGAGGTGGCCTTAGCTCCGCGCCCGTCCCCCCCTAGATCAGGGAGAGCATCGGATCTTGTAGAACTCTCTTCCACTAATCCGCTTGCTCCCACTTTAGACTCTTTCCGCTCATCGGGGGATACTTCAATCAAGGCGATTAGGGGCACTTGGAAAGTCTCAGCAATGCGTTCTGCCCGCATCTTGCGGTATGCATTAGGCACTTGCCCTTCCAGGATGATGAAGCCATTTAGTTCGAAAACGTGCAAAGTATCCTCTGCTAAGGCGACCTCCAGATCGGGGACTATGGCTCGTAGCCGTTCTATCTCTTTCTGGTGGAGTAAGGCGCTTTGCCTTGCCTCGTCTGACCCATCTATCTCATGCTCCATGCCACCGGCCGCAACTTCCATTGCCAGTAAATCCACAACCTCAAGGTCTAGGGCCTCGGCTACTGCCACTGCCCGCCGGCGCTCAGTATCTGATTGAACAGTGCCTTCCAAAAGCACGGTCCTGCCAATTGCGGTAACCTTGATGCTAGGATCTTGGATGTACGTAGCTAGCCATTCTCGCTCTCGGGCCAGATCCGGTATGGGCTCATCTTTGACTTGCAGAAGATCGACAACCTGCCAAGGATATAGGCTCGCGATGGCAATGGCCCGTTCCCGGGCCCAATTACTTTCTACCTTGCCTTCCATGACCAATGCATGACGGATAGTCCTTAAGGTGATGGCAGGATCGTTAATCTCCCGCTGTACTTCCTCAGTCAATAGGGCAACATCGGATTTTGCATCAGGGATGCCAACCTCATTCAGGGGTAAACCGCCGGGATTCATAGGACCATTCCCGCCAAGTGATCTAGATGCTTGGTCCCTCTCAGGTAAGTCCTTCCCAGTGACAAGCAGATCAGATTCTCTAGATGATATGGCCATATCATCTGCTGACCCACAATCTCCGGCAGTCAATCTATCAAGGTCTGAGAGTACTTCCCTTACTTCAATGAGTTCAACCACCGGCTTACCCCAAGCATGGGCAATGGCTAATGCGCGCTCTTTGTCAGCGGGTTCCAGGACATAACCTTCAAGGAGCAAAGTATCTTGGGCAATGCCCTTTACCTGGATCGTTGGAATATCAATATATTCGGCGATCTCACGGGCTAGCGTATCTTGAGATTTTGTCTGACTGGCAATCTCCAGGAAATTCAGCACAGGGTGCTCAAATGTTGATGCTAGAGCCTGGGCCCGCTCGTGCTCTTCGAGGGAAGTGACTTTGCCTTCCAGAACTGTGTAGCCATTAACTACTCGAACCTCTATGGTGGGTCTAGCAATGGTTTGGGCAATAGCCTCCGCCATTTCCCATTCGCTTGGGGCTCCTGCTGTCTGCAATAGATCGATAACCTCGCCGTAGGCACTAGCTAATTGCATCGCCCGGATCTTATCCTCAGATTCTTCGACCACTCCATCTAAGACAACGTGGCCATTGATTATGTATATTTGGATACCCGGTAGCTTCAACTGCTGACGTAGCTCACTAATCAAGGCATCGGGGTTTGGTACAACCCGGACCCGATAACTAGAAAGACCTCTTTGCTCCCAAATCTGAAGAGATGTGGTGCCTACACCTATGGCATTGACTAAGACTTGTTCTGTGCTCACCATGACCACATCGGCAATGGTGGGGTCGGTGACTGCCACTCGCTTGGGTTCAAAGACAGGTAACAGCAATGACTCTCCCTGGGGCAAAGTCAATATGTTCCCCACGGAAGACAAGGCAAAGCTGTCTTGGGCTTCGGCTGTACCGTAAAACAATATGAAAACCATTATGACATAAAGTATTAGGCCTAGCCACGAACTGCGTTTAGTGGTCACAGTAGTTACGTCCCCTTTGGTATTAGTTTGCTTTAACAGATACCAGCTCCCGATCTGTCCCCCGGATTATCTCAACAGTGAATTCTGGGGCCGGTTTCGGAATCGGTGAAGGTGTTGGCACTTCATGTGCCGCCTTGGGTGCCGATGGCACTTTGGTAGGAGCCTGAGGTTTCGGCTCATGGGCCACTTGTGGAGACGCCGCTGTACCTAGATCGCTACCGATTGTAGGATTAACCCACTCCCTATTGCGAGTGGCAATAGGTCTAAGGGCCAATCTGAGTGTCCCCGTTTCTTCGGCTAAGGTAACTTTTTGGGCCTCCAGAAGATCAACAGCCAAGGTAACGGTGGTGCTCACCTTGGGCTTCTTGTCCACCTCTTCTTCCATGTCTTGGGCAATTGCTAACACCTCGACATCTTGGAGAACCGTGGTGGTAATGGTCTCCTCCCTGTAAGGGTCATCAACAGTGGCCAAAACATCTACACGGTCCCCTGGTTTGACAAAGCCCGCCACACCTACAACTTCGTTGACAGCTACAGATATTGCCCGTTTGCCATCGGGTATAGCAAAAGTCAATGATGGTGTTACCCCGGCCGGTAGGAGGCGGCTTAGCAGTATTTGTTCACCTTGAACTATAGGTGCCTTGGCGATCCTGCCCATCACTTCATTGGCCTTAGTGGCCGCTTCCGGATGAAGGGAAGCCTCTGGCGTTTGGATAAGACGCAGCATGTTGGGACTAATGGTGGCACCGGGAGGAATGTCACTGGTAGCTACAATTACACTAACTTCTTTAACCTCTGGAATGCCAGTCACTTGAATAGACCGAATATATGTATAAGTGAGGGTAGCCGCCAATAAACCCAAGATGGCGGCCACAAGTAGCATCCTTTTTCTATTCACCCCAGCTCATCTCCTTAGCCATGCTCACCAAACGTCTTGAGTAACACCCGCTGAGTAGCACCCGTTTTTGTGTCAGGCGGACCCCCATAATACCTTGGGCTAGTTAACTAGCTTATAGCCTCTTAAGCCATAATCACCGGCATCACCTAGTTCGCCTGGTACCACAGTTCTCAAGAATCTACCGATTACCTGACTATCTGCCCCCCGGCGGGTGGTGACTTCTAAGAAGAAAGCTGCAAATCCCACTACCTGCACAGAGTCTCGTCCATTGACTTCTAGATTCTTGATTACCGGCACGATAATCTGGCGACTACAGCCTTGCACCACTGTATCCCAAGTGCATTTGGGGTAATGCTGACACTCCTCCATTCGGTACTTAACCCCTCGGGCGGTGGGACCTGAGATGTTGCCCGGCTCGGTATCGATCCAATCACCCACTGCCAATCTGCCTTGGTGGCCATGTTTGATGTTGTTCTCATAGACTGAGGCCCCCCGCCCCCCTAAAGACAATGCACCAAAATTGCCACGAAAGTGTCCTGGTTGTGTGTCTGGACCAAACTTAAGGGTGTATTGCTCACCATAGATAAAATCCTGTTCCACCACGCCAAAGGGAGCTACACCAACATAAGCCGAGATGCTACCCACCCGGGCAGTTGCTGAAGCAGTTAATCTTTGCCTCGTATAACCGAAAATTCGGGCAAGATAAAGGTCAACGTCTTTAAAGGCAAATACCCGCACCTCACTACTGCTATTTTGGACAGCGGTGGTGATTCCATGGCGATTTGCGCCATTGGCAATGGCATACTCCCTGGCATTGCGCTCAGCTAAGGTAGGACTATAGGGTAGATCCTGTACCCCTGCTAAGGCGCCAGCATCCACGGCATTAACTAATGCTAAGCGATTTACATATAGCAACCCAACATCAACAACAAGTGCAGAAAAACCTAGGAGCACAATCAGAAAGATTGCGGTTAAGACTAAAGCGGCTCCATTATCTGCCTCAATACACTTCTGCGCTCTGCCGACTAACCTTAACACCTTACTCCTCATGTTTTCCCGCACCCCCTAAATGGACTAAACACAAACTAGAGCTAACCTTCACATTTTGCCTATTCAATCCGCATGGTAGTCCTCGCCACCACGGGAAACGGATCCGGAATTATCCTCGCTAGGAAGGGAGCCATCAAATGCACTTCATGGGATACACTCACCTGCAAAGACTCACCGGTATACCGCTCCCACTTGGCCGGTGATACCTGGATATCTAGCTGCTCATCGGGAATTGAGGCGGCCGCAGCCTTTACCCTAGCAAAAATGGCATTATCCTCTTGGCCCAAGGCCCCGAGGCGCGCCCCCTCCCGGGAAGCATGGAGCACTACCAAGTAAGCATGGCCAATGCGGCCGATCTCCATTATCCCAAGCAAAAGCGTCAATAAAACTGTCAGGACAAGGGCCAGCTCTACCAAAGCTTGGCCCCTGTCATCCCGCCCCCAAGATTTTGTCATACCAAACCCACCAGTTCTGCTAGGGATGAAGCTAGTGTTGGCAAAGCACTAGATGTAAGTTGGAGTGTCCTGTGGCTAGTTACCCGCGTTTGTCAGAGTATCCGAAACCTTAGTTAGAATAGTATCTAGTCCATCACTCATCGTATTCAAAGCCACAATAGCCGCCACGGCAATTAGCGCGAGGATCAACCCATACTCCACCATGCCCTGTCCTTCATCATCCTTGATTAATCTAGTCTGTAAGTAAAACCATACATTCTGCAACACCTTGCATAACCTCCCTTTTTATTATGTAAAACGTCAAGCACCTTCACCTCCGGGAGGCAAACCCTCTCAAAGAAAAACCCCGTCTGCCGGCGGCGGCCTGGGCAAACGGGTTGTTACTAGGGTTGATACGGGTAGAACACACTCCACCCACAACCGGGTGATGACCCCGTTCTTCGGCGGCCCGACCATCATAGCAGTTCAGCGGCATTTGGAACTGCCTTAGACTCGAAAGCTTTGCGTCCCCTCTTTTCAAAGGGTTTGCCTTTATCG
>JAAZMF010000233.1 GCA_012798955.1 Bacillota bacterium
AATAATCATGGGAGGCTTCCCTAACTTCATTCGACAAGAGCCGGATAGTGCGGGCATCCCAAGGCCGTAGCCAATTAAGTATTTCCGTATCGCCCTCTAGGGCTAGAAGGGCTATGGTCTTTGATGAAAAAGGATAAGAGGTTCTCGTGCTGCTCGTCACCTGTCCCAGATAGGACCTTATTGAAGGCTGGTATGGAATATGCAGAACACTGCCCAAAGGTGATGATCTGGCGGTGACGACTAACTCCGTAGCCTGCTTCGTAATCTCTTCTCCAAGCTCGACTAGGCCCCACCCCCGGGTCCCCACCGTAGCCACCACCGGGATATCCAAGCGTCTACTAAGCTCCCCACAATCCAAGGCCATCTTCAATCGCTCTGCTTCATCATACATGTTTAAGACCAAAATCAAGCGAAAGCCTGCCTCCATCAACATCAAGGTAAGAGGCAGGGCCCGCTCTAGATTCTTGGTATCCACAACATGGAGCAATAAGCAGAATTCCTCTTCCCATAGAAGGCGACGAGTAACAGCCTCCTCTCCAGTTATGGGTAGCAAACCGTAAGTCCCCGGTGTGTCCACTACTTCCACCACCATTTGGCCTGAGAGGGCCTCACCTCGGGTGATCTCCACAGTAGTACCGGGGTAATTGCTCACGGCAGCATATCTTCCAGTCAATCGGTTGAAAAGCACGCTCTTACCCACATTAGGGGCACCCACCAGGGCGATCTTCATGGAATCCATCACACCCTTCATCCATGGGCGGTATGGTCAAGACTAGACTACATCCCCATCTTGGTAGTTTCCCTTAATCATATGGGCAAGCTTTATATGGTATGCCTATTTACAACCCTAAGTCACCGGAGATGCCCTGCATTGCCCGAAGGCCTAGGGCGATAAAGTCCTCAAGCTCCATCCCAAAATCCGCACAACTACTAATAGCCTCCCGGTCGGCTCCTCGAGCAAAGCTTTTCTCGCCAAACCGGTTTAGCACAAAACCGACATCAATAGAGGCCAACCGTTTATCTGGGTGTATCAAGGCCGCCGCCACCAAAAGACCTGTTAGGGGGTCTGTGGCATAAAGGGCCTTATCCATTAGGGTTAGGCGGGGTCCCTTATCGGCATGTCCAAGAACTGCTTGGATAATAGCGGACTCAACCCCGAGAGATTCCAAGATCTCCGCACCGACAAGGGCGTGGCGTTCCGGTTCGTCAGCAGTCTTGGCATAGTCAATATCATGTACAAGACCTGCAAGGCCCCACAATTCCACATCTTCCTGAAAATGCAGTGCCAACTGCCGCATGATGGCCTCAGCTGCTAGCATGTGCTTAATCAGATTCTTCGATTGAACATGTTCCTTAACTACCTGCAACGCCGTTGCTCGATCCATTAATCATACCGCCACCTTTACGTCAATAATCTGGATTTCAGTTTAATCACTCTTCCAGATAGGCTACACAATCTCCTGCTGCCCGACTATGGCGCTGGGGCAACCTAACAGAAGGGTGGCCTACCATGGCCACCCTTCTTGATATACATTGCCGATTACCTTTTTGCCTTCTAGTCTATAACTAAATTGCCTTGACTATTCCCTACTGACTGCGGCATCGTCCACTTCTGACACCGAATGTTGACTTCTAGACCCTGCCATGTCCCCAAATTTGGAGCGGGGTACGTAGGGAGTATGGAGAAGCTCATGGGATTTTTCCCCCAAAGGCTCACCCAAAAACTCCTCATATAGTATCTTGATACCGGGATTCTCGTGGGATTTTCGTAGAGGCATATCCTGATCAGCAGCGTAAATACCGGCCATGCGCTCCTTGCGAATGGCTGTATTTGTGGGGATAGGCTGCCCTCCACCGCCAATGCACCCACCGGGACAAGCCATGATTTCAATAAAATGATACTCAGCTTCCCCCCGCTTGATCATATCCATCAATTGCCGGGCATTGCCTAAGCCATTGGCAATGGCTACCTTGAGAGTTACTCCATCTAGAGCGACTTCCGCCTCTTTGATACCATCCAAACCACGGACTTCTAGGAAATCCAATTTGGTAAGAGTCTTACCTGTGACCACCTCGTATGCTGTTCGCAAGGCCGCCTCCATCACCCCACCGGTTGCGCCAAAGATAACTCCGGCACCAGTACTAATACCCATGGGGGCATCATACTCACCATCAGGCAGATTGGGAAAATCAATGCCGGCTTCCTTGATCATGCGGGCAAATTCCCGTACAGTAAGCACTATATCAACGTCCTTGAAGCCGCTACTATTCATCTCTGGGCGATGGGCCTCGTACTTCTTAGCGGTGCAGGGCATGATGGATACTGTCACTATCTTGGCCGGATCTAGCCCTACCTTTTCAGGATAATAGGTCTTAGCCAAGGCTCCAAACATCTGCTGTGGTGACTTACAGGTTGACAGATGGGACAATAGCTCAGGGTACTGGTGCTCAATAAACTTGATCCAACCAGGGCTACAAGAGGTAATCATGGGTAAAGTGCCTTGTTGCAGCCTCTCCAGTAGCTCATTGGCCTCTTCCATAATCGTAAGATCAGCAGTAAAATCCGTATCGAATACAGCGTCAAAACCTAAGCGCCGTAGAGCGGTTGTCATTTTCCCAGTGACAACAGTCCCCGGCTTCATCCCAAACTCCTCGCCCAAAGCCACCCGCACTGCAGGCGCAGTCTGCACTACCACATGGACTTCGGGATTGGCTAGTGCCGCCCAGACCTTATCGGTGTCGTCTTTCTCCACCAGTGCGCCTACCGGACATACCAGAACACACTGACCACAATTGGTGCAAGCAGTTGCAGCAAGCTCTGCCTGCCAAGCCGGAGATACAACGGTCTCAAAGCCCCGCTCCCGGGCGGCAAGCACATCTACACCCTGGATATCACTGCAGGCACCTATGCAGCGTCGACACAAAATGCATTTGTCGGGGTCCCGAACAATCGCCGGAGACGAATCATCCACCGGCACATGGGTCCGGGCACCTTTAAAACGAACATCGCGAATATTAAGCTCATGGGTGAGTTGCTGTAATTCACAGTTTTGATTGCGCAAGCAAGTTAAGCAATCTTGAGGGTGATTAGATAAAAGCAACTCCACCGTCACCCGGCGTGATTCACGGACCAAAGGCGTCCTAGTCTCAACCACCATACCGTCATGCACCGGGAAAACACACGCCGCTTGGAGCCGACCCCCGATTTCTACAACACAAACCCGGCAAGCTCCTGTCTGGCTAATATCTTTTAAATAGCAGAGGGTGGGAATATGAATTCCTGCGGCTTCGGCCGCTTCCAAGACTGTTGAATTAGCGGGCACCGTCACCTTCTGCCCGTCAATGGTTAGAGTAACCACGAATTTCGCCCCTTTCTGTCGTCGGCCTATATCTTTGCAATGGCGTCGAACGGACATTTTTCTTGACACACGCCGCACTTAGTGCATAGCTCCGCGTCAATTTGATGTGGTTCCCGTCGTTTGCCGCTGATGGCATCTACTGGGCAGTGCTTCGTACAAATGCCACAACCGCGACATAGATCTGCATCTATTACAAATCTGAGTAAACCCACACAATGACCGGCCGGACAGCGTTTTTCCCGAATATGGGCTTCATATTCATCACGGAAATACTCGAGGGTGCTGAGCACGGGGTTGGGAGCTGATTGGCCTAGACCACATAAAGAGCTGGCCTGGATGGTTCTAGCCAACGTCTCTAGTCGCTCAATATCTCCTTCTTCTCCTTCACCTTCGGTAATACGGGTCAAAATCTCTAGCATTCTAGTGGTACCGACCCGACAAGGAGTGCATTTGCCACAAGATTCATCTCGGGTAAAATCTAAGAAAAAGCGAGCGATATCCACCATACAAGTATCTTCATCGAGCACGATCAATCCACCGGAACCCATCATAGATCCCAATGCCTTCAAAGACTCATAATCCATGGGAGTATCAAGATGATCCGCTGTCAGGCAACCACCGGAAGGGCCTCCAGTCTGGGCGGCCTTAAACTGCTTACCATGGGGGATGCCACCACCGATATCAAATACGATCTCCCGTAAGGTAGTACCCATGGGCACTTCTACTAGACCCGTGTTATTGATATCTCCAGCGATGGCAAATACTTTAGTCCCTTTACTTCTCTCTGTGCCGATCTGGGAAAACCACTCCGGACCATTTAGTATAATGGGACAGATATTAGCATATGTCTCTACATTACTGAGCAAAGTAGGCTTGCCGTATACTCCCTTTACAGCAGGGAATGGTGGTCTTGGGCGGGGCTCTCCCCGTTTACCCTCAATCGATGCTATTAAGGCAGTTTCCTCTCCACAGACAAAGGCTCCCGCGCCCACCCGAATATCTATATCAAAGCTAAAATCCGTACCGAAAATATTCTCGCCTAAAAGACCATAATTGCGAGCTTGTTCAAGTGCCCGAGACAAGCGCTCAACAGCTAAGGGATACTCCGCCCTTACATAGACAAATCCCTGACTAGCACCAACGGCATAACCAGCAATAGCCATGGCCTCCACCACAGCATGGGGATCACCTTCAAGGATACTGCGATCCATAAATGCACCGGGGTCGCCTTCATCGGCATTACACACAACATATTTTACGTCTCCGGGGGCATCATGGGTAAATTGCCATTTGAGCCCCGTAGGGAAACCTGCCCCTCCACGACCACGTAACCCCGCTCTCTTAACTACATCGATCACTTGCTCCCGGGTCATTTCACCCAAGGCTTTGCCCAAGGCCGCATATCCATCCCGGGCAATATATTCTTCGATGACCGAAGGATCTATAACGCCGGTATTCCTAAGGGCGATTCGATGTTGCCTGCGGAAGAAATCCATATCAGCGGCCCGCTCCACCAAGTCATCACTGTGGGCAGGCTTAAACAATAGCCTGGGAATCACTCGTCCCTTAAGTATATGCTCGTCCACAATCTCCCTAGCATCATCAGGAGTCAGCTTTTGGTAGAAAACCCCCTCCGGATAGATTACTACAACTGGCCCAAGGTCACAGGTCCCAATACAGCCTGTCTCAATCACTTTGACTTCCTCAGACAGACCCACCTTTGCCAGTTGATCCTGTAAGGCAGCCTCAACCTCCTTACAATTGGAGGAAACACAACCAGCACCAGCGCATACCAGAACATGCGTACGATATACTGCCATTATCTACTACTCCCCCTTCAATCAAGCCGGCACTCCCACTCCACCCTAATTATGTGATTAGTTGCTACTTATGGTGGGGTTATACGGCTATTCGGCCTAGCCGTTCTTCTCCGCCTGAAGATATTTGTCCAATATTGCAGGAATATCCCCCGGTACTAAACGCCCATAAACATCATCACCGATGGATACCACAGGTGCTAGTCCGCATGCCCCAACGCAGCGGGTAACCTCTAAAGTGAAAAGTCCATCGGCGGTAGTTTTGTTGATATCTACGTGCAACTGCTTTTTCAGCTCTTCCAATACATCAGCTGCACCCTTCACATAACAGGCTGTCCCCAGACATACCCCGACTTTGTATTTACCTTGAGGTTCTGAAGTAAATAGAGAATAAAAAGTGATGACACCATCGATCTCACTCAAAGGTACATCCAGACCCTCGGCTACCAACACCTGTACATCGTGGGGCAAGTATCCGAAAACTTCCTGAGCTTCATGTAGAACAGGAATCAAAGCCCCCGCTTCCCCGGCGTATTTGCCAATAATATCAGCCAACTTTTGATAGCGAGGATCTTGGGACCTTAGTGCTTGGCACTGGCATCCTTTTGCAACGGCTTCCAATTTTACCTCTCCTCCCCCTATGCCAAACAAAACCTGCAACTTGGCAATAGTCTAGGCATTTGCTACATTAAATCACAATACACCCCATTCGGTCAGGGGTGTATTACTCGTGAAAGTGAGGGCAATCACTTTCTCTTTGGCAAGTCCGGGAACATCTTCCACCCCGGGGGGTCAATCAAATAATTGTTTTGCACCCTCAACTGTGAATTATATCACAAGTCGCTCCTGCCACAATATACGTTATCATACAAACCCTAAACATGTCAACGGTCTACGGGGTCGATCGCTGGCCCTCAAACTGCTTTCTCGCCTGATATCCCCGATCTAGAAGATAGATGGCTAGACCGGCCACTATGATCAAGAGAAAGCTAAAGGCCTGTGCGATCTTGATAGGCCCAAATAGATAGCGGCTCTCCCTAAAAATCTCGACTACACTGCGGAGCACTGAGTAAAGTATCAGATAGACAAAGCCAAGATAGCCGGGGAATTTATCATGATTGCGCCGTCTGTAGAGAAAGAAAAACAATGCCAAGTCTAGAACACCCTCATAGATCTGGGTAGGGTGCCGTAGACTAGGATCTCCGAATGCTACAGGCATTCCTATGGGCAGATTAGTTACATAACCATGGCAGCAACCATTAAGCAAACATCCAATCCTGGCAATTCCCGTGCCTAAAGCAACTGCAGGGGCAACTAGATCAACCATCTGCCAAGCACTAATCCCCCGCCGCAAGCAAAACCAGATTCCCACAGCTACCCCAGCAATCAACCCTCCGTGAAAGGACAGTCCACCTTCTCCAAAACGAAAGATCTCCATTGGGTGCAAACGATAATATGGAAGCTCCAGCACAACAAATCCTATCCTTGCACCTATTAATGAAGCAATACAGGCAACCAACGCCAAATCCGTCACTTGATCCGGATCAATCCCATGTTCCTTTGCCTGACGGGCAGTTAACCAAGTACCCATGAGAAAAGCTAGAGCCAGGAAAAACCCGTAGCTATAAACCTGTATTGGTCCAATTTGCCATAGTATCGGCCTCAATGGAGAACACCCCGTTTTCAACTTGTAGATCAAATTCGGATTGCTATGATGCTGCCAACATTAATCTTATGCTGCTTCTTCGAAGAGCTACTTAAGTGCCCGTTGTGAGAGAGCTAGGCTCCGGAAATCTGCAGCCAATTATCCATGTCAAGTCCGTAGTGCGCGGTGGTGAACACATCAATCTCCTGCCAATTCTCCACTCGATGAATACCTTCATCGGCGGAACATGTTAGATTATGGTGGGCCGACATGAGCAAAGATACAACTCCGTGATTCCTGATATCTACGCAATTCTCCCAGTAATCATCGACAAACACCTCTATACCTAATGAGCGGCACAAGACGCCTTTACTTTCCTGAAACCACAAGCCGGCATAGGGCAGATCATGCCTCTCGAGCCATTCCTTAGTAACTTCTTTGTAGCATTCATCTCTAGCTGTGATCAGGTGAATAGTGAAATCCATCTCCACAAGCCCATCCAAAAGCTCTTTACACCCTATCTGTGCTGGAACCTTGCTAAATATGGCGTTGGCCCTAGCCTCCATAAACTCATCAACCTTAGCCGGAGAAAGCCCATAGGCTGTTGTAAAAGCAAAACTTGGCTCCAACAACTCCAGCCCCGGGAAATATGCTTCTACCTCCTGTTGCCAGATATTCACGCCGCCTGCGAGTTCGTCGGTGAGAACGCCATCAATGTCAAATCCAACAATACGATTATCGCGATTATTCGATAGTTTCATGGTACCCTCCTACCAGTGGTAAATCCAGTCCCCCGCTGGCCAAAATCCTAAGGGTTCTTACTACTGGGTTCTTCTTGGACGAGTCCGATCAAGGTCTTGATTTAATGTGCTTAAAGGGGTAATATAAAATTTGGTTATCATCACAGACGGGAGAGTGCTAACAATGCCCACTTACGACTACTCATGTGAAAACTGCGGTCATTTTGAAGTGTTCCATAAAATCACTGCAGAACCCTTAAAAGAGTGCCCAACCTGTGGAGGTAAGGTTCAGCGCCTTGTCAGCAAAAACGGTAATATCATCTTCAAAGGATCGGGATTCTACATTACTGACAATAAACCTTCTCCTAGCACCAGTGCAGAGGATTCTTCCTCTGGTGGCAAAGCCTCCTAGGGATTGGAAGCATATAATGCATATGCAAGAGTTGAGGATCCTAACCGATTCTCCTCTTGCGTGTCCCCCTTTCAGGTAAATGATGGATTAGAGTAAGGTGGGATGAGCTAAGCGGTGGCATGATATGGGCCACTGTCTAGATCTGGGGGTGTAATGAATTGCTGCCTCTTTTGCTTGCGGTCTGCCTGGGTATAGCCGTAGGATGGGTAAGCGACCTCTCTCAGTGGAACAACACCATACATATATTAACTCGGTGCTTCTTGCTCTTGATGCTCTTTTCCCTTGGAGCAAAACTTGGTACCAGCACTCACATACACGGGAACCTAGCGGCTATGGGCCTTCAAGCTCTAGTGTTTAGCATCCTCACCGTCGCAGGCAGTATCCTTGCCGTATACTGCCTATCGCCGCTACTGCGCCCAGCATCCAGTCAAATGGCTGACAAAGATGGCAAATCCGCTCCTATATCTAACACCATATCGAAAAACACTCAGAACCAAGCCTAAAAAGGGAGTGAGCCCGTGTTAACCCTACAGATATTAGTCGCCGTAACAATCGGTATTGTATGGGGAAAACTATACCCGACGGCGCCTATTTGGCAGTCTGCCGACTCCATTACAACCTTTGCCCTTTATGCCCTGCTATTTCTTATAGGAGTTGAGCTAAGCCAAAATCGGCAAGTTTGGCAAGAGATCAAAATCCATGGCTGGAGATTGCTCTTGGTCCCAGCCGGGGTTGTAGTAGGCACTTTAGCTGGAGGGGCCCTGGCAAGTCTTGTTCTGGCAATGCCCACACGGGATGCCTTAGCTGTAGCCGCGGGTTTTGGTTGGTATAGCTTGACTGGGGTAATGCTTAGTCAGATGGGTAGAGTGGAGCTTGGGGCCCTGGCCTTTATCACCAATGTCCTTAGGGAGCTGTTCGCCATCATATGCATCCCCCTAGTTGCCCATCATCTTGGTAGTATGGTAGCTATCGCGCCTGGAGGGGCTACCACCATGGACACAACCTTGCCCTTGATCGCCGAAGCAACCCAAAACGAAGCCACAGTGGCTGCCTTTATCAACGGTGCTATTCTATCCGCACTAGTACCCATCCTTGTTCCGCTTTTCATAGGCTAGTTTGGCCGGTTGCACATAGATCGATGATCACGCATTCCCTGCAAAGGGGCTGCCTCGCCTTGCAGACATTCCGACCATGCCAAATCAGCAAGTGATGGGCATCATACCAATCACCCTCATCCAATAATGTTACCCACCCATCCTCTACTTCCTTGGGGTTCTTGCCTGGCGTTAGGCCAATCCTGTTACTTACCCGAAACACATGAGTGTCCACGGGAAAGGCCGGCGTACCAAAAGCATTGCTCAAAACTACATTGGCGGTTTTTCTGCCTACACCTGGTAAGCGCACCAAATCAACAAAATCACTGGGTACATCCCCACCATATTCTGCTAGAATCATCTGGCATGTCCCAATTATGTTTTTGGCCTTGTTGCGAAAAAGCCCACATTCCCGGATTTCCTCCTGTAAAGCCTCTTCTCCCAGAGCCAAAATCGCCTCCGGTGTACGAGCCTTAGGGAAAAGATTCTGGGTAACCATATTCACCCGGTCGTCTGTACACTGTGCTGACAAGATTGTAGCAACTAGAAGCTCGAAGGGTGTAGT
>JAAZMF010000234.1 GCA_012798955.1 Bacillota bacterium
TAATCTCCTATCTCTATTAGCTCATACTGACGACTACCCATCCCCATTCTCTCGGCGTGGGATAGCTGCGCATTGTAGTTGTTTTCAGGCCATAGATCCCGGAAAAAGTCTCTTCTGGCCGCCTGGCCCAGAAGATCCACAGTGGCCTGATCAATTGCCACCGGATCAAAGGAAGCCAGTATCCCCACGTCCTCAATCACCGCCGACTGGGCTCTACCTACACAATCGCAATCCTTGGTAACATGGATAAGAAAGCTAAAACAAGCCACTTTGTCTCTTTTGTCCTTGACAACGCCCCATGCGTACTCCGCCATCTTTTCTTGAAGGGCCTGGCTAGTCCCCTCCCAGTTAACGGCAATGGCGCCGTATCGACAGGCTGCGATACACTCCGCACACCCATAGCAAACATCATGATCAATCTGGGCTTTACCATCGACCCAGCCAATGGCGTCAACGGGACACCGGCGGATGCAAAGTCCGCAGGCCCGGCAAGAGGCCTTGGTTACCTTGGGCTTTACATCGGAGTGCTGATTCTGTTTACCACTTCGGCTGGCACTGCCCATACCCAGGTTCTTGATGGCAGCACCTAGACCTGTGGCGCCATGCCCCGTGGGATGGGATAAAACCAAGAGAGTATCGCTATCGAGAATGTCATTGGCGATCTTTACACTATCGAAATGCTCACCTTCTATAGGTACCTCGCTGTAATTCTTAGATCTGATGCCATCGGCGATAATCACCGGAATTCCCATGGCTTCCGGGCCAAATCCATGGGCATAGGCTTGCATAAGATGGTCCACAGAGTGAGACCTTTGACCCCGATACAAAGTGTTAGCATCGGTAAGATAAGGTCTTACCTTGTCATCCTTTAAAGCTTTTATCAGGGGATGCAAATACTCTGGTTTGATATACCCGGTATTGCCCTTTTCCCCAAAGTGAAGCTTGATGGCTACCAGATCGCCTGCTTCCATGATCCTCGTCATGTTGGCCGCCCGATACAAGGCGAGGGTCTTCTTGGCTACGTCTTCTCTAGATGGCTGATTCTCCACTGGTGCAAACCAGACTTTGCTTCGCAAAAGCGCAACCTCCCATTTCTGTCTTTACCACTATCTCTTCACCGCTATGTCTTTCTCAATGAAACCAAAATCCCAAGAAAGGCCCGCGGCCTGTAGTATTTCTATTCGGAGAAATCATGGCAAATCCTGCCTCCTCACATTGGTGTATGTAGGCCACATTAGCGGGAACTAAGGACGCAAATCTTCCTTTTCAAAGGAGGTACTTCACTCCCTAGCGAACTAATGTTACCGATGAAACAAATCACTTAGGTAGATGACTTCATGCAATCACTATGTCCCGCATCACTGGGTTCATCCCTGGGTTCAGTTTGTCTGAAGTACGGAAGGAGGATTATTTTGGTTCGCAAAGCCAAGCCCCACGAGTGGCAAGCCCAATGGATCTGGGGCAAAGCCCCTACGGCAGAGAAAAACCGATATCAAGCTTTTCGCAAGACGTTTTCACTGCCCCATGCCGTGTCCCACGCAAGCCTATACATCACTGCAGATACCCGCTATGTCGTGTTTCTAAATGGTGAACGTTTGGGCCAGGGGCCCGTGCGCAGCTGGCCCTTCGATCTCAAGTACGATGTATACGATATTACATCTAGGCTCCGTCCTGGGGAGAATACCATCAGTGTGTTAGTCCACTCGCTGGGGATGTCTACTTTCCAGTATGTCCACGGGCAAGGCGGCCTTTTGTGCCAGGTCAACGCCTATGATAGCCATGGCCGCGCCTTAGTCATGGCCAGGACCGATGAGACCTGGCGAACGATTGAGCACCCTGGTTACCGGCGGAAAACCCCTCGTATCTGCTGCCAGCTTGGCTATGAGGAACAGTTTGACGCTAACTATGATCTAAAACAAGGTGTCATTACCTGGTTAGATCGTGAGTATCTCGACGACGGATGGGAATCTCCGCAGGTTATCGGGCCTGTAGGAACGCCCCCTTGGACAAACCTATCAGAGCGAGATATCCCCTTCCTCACAGAGGAACCTGTCTATCCACAAAGTGTTTTGAGTGTCCGCAAGGTAAAGCCCGTTGCCTATAGGTTTTCCCTAGATATGGTACCGCTCTTTTGCCCGGACAAGACTGACGCCAATCGAACAGATCTCCATGGAGCCTTGGTCATGAATATCAAGGCACCCGAGGATGTCATGGCCACGTGGCATGAGTTCCAGGTATATGGGTATGGCGGCCGCGTTCAGGTGAACGGTCAGCCGCTAGAGTTCGACCGGTCCATGGCGGCACCTATTTTCCTAAGACAAGGTGATAATCTTGTAGTTATCGATGTTACCGGCGAATGGCATGACCTATTCTTCACCTTTGCCGTAGACAGTGACGCAACCTTAGATTTTACCGCACCCCGTGTGAACAATACATCGGAGGGGCCTTCTTTAGGCTTCATAACTGATGAAAGTGGTCAAGACCTTACGTCCAAGCTGTGGGCAACGGCCAGTGTAGAAGAGGTCATGGCCAATCAGATGCTGCAGAGCGTCATACAACCGATACCCACCAGCGCTTTGATGGACAGTGTTTTCGCCTGCACTACCCGGCGAAAAGCAGAGCCCGGCAGTGTAGTCATAGATCGAATAGGTAATCTCTTGGCCTCTAACAGCCAAGAAGCCGTCATTTATCCCACCACTGACGGATCAGATATTGAGATCCTATTGGACTTTGGTAGAGAACTGGTGGGATTTCTACAGTTTAGCCTCCATGCTCATCAGGGTGTTACCCTAGATTGGAGCTGTTTTGAGGGAATACAAGAAGGACGCTGGCTCTTTACCGATGGTCTAAATAACACACTGCGCTACATCACCCGGGCAGGCCATCAGTCTTTTCATTCCCATGTACGGCGAGGATTTCGCTATGCCGTGCTCACCATCCGGGGGCTCAGAGAACCTCTCCGGTTGGGACAAATCCGCTGTTTACTAAACACATATCCCATTGGAAACCGGGCACAGTTTCAGTGTTCCGATTACTTGCTCAACAGTATCTGGAAGCTAGCCCGCTATACCAGCCGCCTATGCTCGGAAGACACTTATGTCGACTGCCCCGCCTACGAGCAGGCCTTTTGGGTAGGAGATGCCCGCAACGAAGCCTTAGTTGACTATTATGTCAGTGGGGACTACCGCCTGGCTAAACGGTCCTTGCGTCTTGTCGCCCAGTCGTTACGACGCTCCCCCTTGCCTGAATCACAAGTACCCAGCGGATGGCAAAACATCCTGACAGCGTGGAGCCTGCTTTGGATTCTAGCTTGCCAAGAACACTATACGTATTCCGGTGATAAAGAATTTGCCCAAGACATATACCCGGCTTTGAGAAAAACGTGTCTGTCTTTTATCAATGGATACATCAATGATGACGATCTACTGGACATTAATGCCTGGAACATGTTGGATTGGGCCCCGATGGATACTCCCGATGAAGGAGTCGTCACCCATCAAAATGCCTGGCTAGTTAGGGCCCTAAGGCAAGTGGCCCAGCTCGCCAAGGATTTGTCTGTTCCTACTTGCGACGAAGATGCAGCTTTGTTTGAAGAATATGCCCAAAGGATCAAGGCTGCCATCAATAAGCATCTTTGGTCCCCCAAACACCAGGCTTTTGTTGACTCTCGACATGCCGATGGGACGCTGTCTGAAGTGGTAAGCCAACAGACTAATACAATAGTCTATCTTTGCGATTGTGCCAATGAAGATTATCTGCCTTTTGTTGCCCGGTATGTAAAAGAGGTTCCGACAGACTGGGTATCCATAGGCTCACCCTTCATGATGTTTTTCAGTTTTGAAGCTTTGGTTAGACAAGGCAGCTTTCAGGAGATTCTAGACTGGACCCGTCACTACTGGGGCCTTATGCTAGACAACGGCGCCACCACCTGCTGGGAGACATTCCCCGGATTTCAAAAGGATCGCTGGACTCGAAGCCACTGTCACGCTTGGTCAGCGGCACCGGGCTACTTCCTCCCCGCCTATCAGCTGGGAGTGAGGCCTTTGAAGCCTGGGTTTGCTTCGGTGCTGATCCAGCCGGAAACCGCCGATCTTTCCTGGTGCAAGGGCATTGTCCCCAGCCCCAAGGGAGATATCGCTGTCCATTGGAAGCAGGCGAAAGAATTTACCATAGAGGTAAAGCTGCCGCCGGAGGTTACAGGGCTTATCAGGCTGCCGGACTATACCCACCATCCGGAGATTATCACCGGCAAAGCTGATATCACACAGGGGACTGATGGCCGTTGGCAGGCTAAAGCTATAGGTGGTCAAGCTTTAGTGATCAAGGCAGGGAGACATGAGATGGCGTGAGCCCGGTGACTCAATTCTGGCTAGTATCGGGCTAGGGAAAGAACGCTCAAACAATAATGCTCTAGATTGACTTTCAGAACTGCTATATAATGGAAGTTAGGGACAAGGGCATCATGGCCTAACCGTCTCACTTTAATAATACAGGGGAGGAATTCCATGGAAACCATTCGAGTCGGTGTTATCGGAGCTGGTGGTATAGCTCAGCGGTCTCACATTCCCGCCTACCTGAACACCCCCGGCGTGGAACTAGTTGCTGTCGCGGACATAAACGAGAAGAAACTGAACTACGTAGCAGACAAATTCGGTATCCCTCGCAAGTTTACTAACTATCATGACCTTTTAGAGCAAGCTGATATTGACGCAGTCAGTGTATGTACCCCCAACTATTTGCACAAAGAAATGAGCGTTAATGCCCTCAAGGCTGGCAAGAATGTGCTGTGCGAAAAACCAGTTGCCGTCAGGGGCGCCGATGCCAGAGAAATCTTGGAGGCTGCTGAAGCGAGTGGCAAGGTTTTCATGGGTGCCATGGTTCAGCGATTCAGGAGCGCTTCTCAGGTGCTTAAGCGCTTTATCGACGATGGCAAGTTCGGTGACATCTACTACGTCAAAGGCGGCTTTATTCGGCGGCGGGGCATCCCCGGCTTGGGTGGTTGGTTTACAACTAAGGAAAAATCCTTCGGTGGATGCATGCTGGATATCGGTGTCCATGCCCTAGACCGTATATATTGGCTCATGGGGGCCCCTGAACCGGTATCTGTATCCGGAGCTACCTTCCAAGCCTTTAAGGATGACGCCATAGATGGTGGATGGCCACCCCTAGAGACCAGAGTTGGGGACGTCTATCCGGGCATCAATGATGTAGAAGACCTAGCTTCCGGGTATATCACTTTTGCCAATGGAGCTGCTCTATTTATCGAATCCAGCTGGGCCGGCAACTGTGAGACAACGTACTATATGCAGCTTCTAGGCACCAAAGCTGGTGCTCTACAGGATCCCCGCGGTCTTAAGGTCTTCGGCGAAGACTCCGGCGAGCTTCTAGACATCGAGCCCCAGATCGCCACGGAGGTCAATGCCTTTGAAGCTGAAATAGCCCACTTTATGGACTGTATCCGCTCTGGCAAGCAGCCCATAACAAAGCCACATGAGATCATCAATGTGGCCAAGATCATTGAGGGTATTTACAAGTCAGCGGAAAACGGCGGTAAACAAGTCATGCTAGCAGATCTATAGGACTCAGAAGAAATCTACCGGCACGCCCGGGTTAGGAATCCATTCGGCACCATAACTCGCCTGGCGGATTACTCCTCCAGGCGAGTTTTTTCCCATCAAATGTGCTGCATCCATAATCCAATAGTTCAATCGCCCATCAAGGAGTTGCATACGTCTGTTAGCAGAGTCCTGCACAAGGACTCGTTTGCACACCAACGGTCCGGCATCGGCCTCACTCCATGCCAAACATGCGCTCCTTCAGATCCAGGTAATAGAGGTAATCCTCCGGTGTGACATTGGGCGGACAGCGGTGATCACAGAAGGGGACATACCCTCCCCGCTCCACCAAGGGAACCAGCGTCTCCAGATATTTCCTGATGGCCGCCTTGCCTTTACCTAGCTCTAGCTTATCTACTCCGCCCATGATGCGCAGCTCCTTACCGTATTCGCCCAAGAGCTCTCCGGGGTGACTGCAGCTGTTTACCTCATAGGGGAAAAGGCAGTTGATGCCACCTTCCAAGAGATAAGGCAAGATGGGCCGTACATCACCATCGCAATCGGTATACCAAAGCTCAATGCCGTAGGCTCTGAGCTTCTGGTTGATCCTTTTGTACCGTGGGGTGACTACGTCCCCAAAGAACCCCACGGAGACAATGGGTCCTCCCTTAAAGCAGATATCCTCCCAGCCTGCGGCGAAATCAAAATCAATGTGAGGCAGTACTTGGTCCAGCCAATCTTCCACCAAGAGGCAGCAGGTCTCCACCATATCTTCCACCATGTCAGGATAGTCATAGGTTGCATAAGCCAAGCCTTCAAAGGTAAGCATGTTGCGAATCTTCCCGATCATGGAACCACAATCTACACCTAAAGGATAATCTCTATCCGATGGATGGGCTCTCTTAAGGGCTTCTATGTCCACGATGCGTGTGGGATCATCCCGGCGAAATCTCTCTTCTTTGACCTTCCTCCAATCATCCGGTTTGACTATCGAAGCTTTTATGTAATGGGGAATTGTATCATGGCCATCCTTTGGGACTTCCGCCAACAAACCATCTTCGTTGATTAAAAGTTTGGTCGTCTCCGTTTCCCCAACAACTTCATGGGGGAAAGGCGGGCTCATCCATACGTTGCCACTGAGTACTTTGAAGGTATCGAAGTTGAAGAATAGATCAGCCTCAGCATTATCGGTGATGCCGTTTTCCCGAAAGATATCCCAAGCTTGAAAGTTCTCATCCCAATAACCAAACTCCATGTTAAAGCACCGATCAACTGGCTTATAGAACATCTGGTTGTTAAACCGTTCTCTATCAGTCATAGTGCCCTTCCATTTAGGTCGACACGGCTCAATCTGCCGCTTGGACACAAAGACCATCCCCCTTAGGTTTGGTTGCTCCCGTATATGACTTCTACGGATTCTCGTCTTTCCTTGCTCCAGGCTTCAACGATACTTTGGTTAAGCCAGTATTGCCTCGGAGCCCTCCACCATCTCAACGAAGATGTCGACCAAATCAGGGTCAAACTGAGTACCGGCACACCGCCGCAGCTCCGCCAGGGCTTCATGACTAGATACCGCCGGTTTGTAAGGGCGCCCATGGATCATCACATCGTAAGCATCCACTAGTGCAATAATCCTAGCCGTCAAGGGAATGCGATCACCCTTGAGGCCCCGGGGATATCCATTGCCATCCCACCACTCGTGGTGAGCCAAAATTGCCTCGGAGATGGGCGCTAGATCCGCTGAAGCGTGGGTGATGCGGTATCCGATTTCGGGGTGCTTCTTGATAGCCTCCCATTCATCTGAGGTAAGGGGTCCTGGCTTGGTCAAAATGTGATCAGGGATCGCAATTTTCCCAATATCATGGAGGGTGGCCATGAGGGAGAGTTCAGCCAGTCGGCTTTCTGAAAGGCCCAGTCTCCTCCCGAGATTGATGGCTAACTTACGGGTGCGTTCAGTATGCTCTTCCGTCTCAAAGCTCTTCTCCCGAAGAGTATTGGTCAAGGATCCCATAATCGCGCTTCTGATGCTGCTTCCTTCCATGAGCTTGTGACGATACATTCGATCCTCCGCCCGACTGATCACTTCTTGCAGAGGTTCATCGGACCCTCGTCTCGTAGCAATCCCCAACGATATGCTGGGGCGAACACCCCCACACTCCTCTGTCGCACACGAGTTGCGAATTACCTGGACAATTGTTCTGGCTGCCTCCACCCCGGTTTTCGGCAGGATGATGGCAAACTCATCCCCTCCCCACCTGGCTATGGTGCCCTTGTCGCCTACGGCTCGGCGCAGAATCTCCCCGATCCTGATTAAGAGCTCGTCCCCTTTTCGGTGGCCAAAGGCATCGTTGATCAGCTTCAGCCCATTGACATCGCCGATAATGACGCTGAGCTCCTCATTGGCTAATCGTTCTAGTTCCTCTTCCAGAAACGCCCGGTTGTATAATCCAGTCAAAGTATCATGGTAACTAAGATACCGGAGCTTCTCCTCTGCCAGAACTCTGTCCGTGATATCCTCCATAACTCCTTCTA
>JAAZMF010000235.1 GCA_012798955.1 Bacillota bacterium
ATCGTTTATGAGTGCGCATCTCAAATTGCTCACGTGAATCCTTGTGGATGTACACTGAACGCAGGACTGTATAGACGTTGCGTTCCGTCGGCAGTGGGATAGGTCCTGAAACAGCGGCTCCCGTCCGCTTTGCCGTATCCACTATTTTTTCAGCCGAGGCATCCAAGAGTCTATGGTCAAATGCCTTAAGGCGGATGCGTATCCTTTGTTTTGCCATTGGTGTCCCTCCTTCTTTCGCCTGATTGTACAGACATGCTCCACGAAAATTCCCCGGGGCCCTGGCCCTACTAGCCGCCCTACACTACTGGCACAGGAGGTGGGCCCGGCAACCTCTCGCTTCATCGCTAACTTAGCAGAGCTCTCTGTGATCACGCTAAGTGCTGCGTATTCCACTTCTCTGGCGCAAGCAGAGGGGGATTCGCCTTCCCTGAATCCCCCTATCTGAACATCAGCCTTCTAACAGCTGTTGTCGGACTCTCTGGGCCGTACGCTCTGCTTCTGACTATAGTTACCGGCTTATTAGCCAAGGATTTTGGTTACTACTCCAGCACCGACTGTGCGACCACCTTCACGAATTGCAAACCGTAGACCCTCTTCCATAGCGATGGGAGTAATGAGTTCACCCATCACCCGCACGTTATCTCCAGGCATAATCATCTCAACGCCTTCGGGCAAATTGACCACACCGGTAACGTCGGTAGTCCTAAAATAGAACTGGGGACGGTAGCCACTGAAGAACGGAGTATGACGTCCGCCCTCTTCCTTAGACAGGACATAAACCTCTCCCTCAAACTTGGTATGAGGGGTGATGCTCCCTGGTTTGGCCAGTACCTGACCCCGCTCAATCTCTTCTCGCTCTACTCCCCGCAATAACACACCGATGTTATCACCGGCCTGAGCTTCATCCAGCAGCTTCCTAAACATCTCTACACCGGTGGCGACGGTTTTCCGGCTCTCGGCGGTCAAGCCTACGATCTCGACATCATCGCCCACCTTAATCCGGCCACGCTCGACTCTACCGGTTGCAACCGTTCCACGACCGGTAATAGTAAAGACGTCCTCAACCGGCATTAGGAAAGGCTTATCGACATCTCTGGCAGGAGTGGGGATATACTCATCTACGGCATCCATCAACTTCTGGAGCTTCTCACACCACTCACACTCACCACAGCCACCGCACTCTAGAACCTTTAGACCGGAACCCGCTAGAACCGGGATCTCGTCACCGGGGAACTCATATTCATTCAAGAGATCTCGGACTTCCATCTCAACAAGCTCCATTAGCTCATCATCGTCAACCATATCCGATTTATTCAACCATACTACGATAGCCGGCACCCCAACCTGACGGGCCAGGAGAATATGCTCCCGGGTCTGAGGCATGGGTCCATCAGCAGCAGATACCACGAGGATGGCACCATCCATCTGGGCAGCACCGGTAATCATGTTCTTTACATAGTCAGCGTGACCGGGGCAGTCCACATGAGCATAGTGCCGTTGTTCTGTCTCATATTCCACGTGGGCAGTATTAATGGTAATGCCACGTTCTCTTTCTTCGGGAGCCTTGTCGATCTCTTCAAACTTCCGCACAGCTGCCTTTCCGGTCCTGGAAAGCATCAGAGTAATCGCTGCTGTAGTTGTAGTCTTACCGTGGTCTACGTGACCGATGGTCCCAATGTTTACGTGAGGCTTTGTCCTTTCAAACTTCTGTTTGGCCATTCTTCCATATCCTCCTTCGCAAGCGGCTCAATGTATCTAGCGCCTGGCGCTG
>JAAZMF010000236.1 GCA_012798955.1 Bacillota bacterium
GTCATCTAGGGGCCGGAAATCCTCCGCAATGTTTAGGGCCATGCGAAATAGCTTAGCTTCTCCTGGGGGAATGGCCGCGGTAATGTCTTGGGAAAGGGTAAATCGTAGGGCGAGATCGGCCAACTCTCCATCGTCAATGGGCCGGTACCAAGTTTTTTGGTAGGTGCGCGCTTCGCCCTCTTGCCACCTAGTATGGGCCATGGCCTTAAGGGCTAGTTTACCCATGCCTTTGGCTGTTGCCTTCTCCAAAACTTGGGGCCCGAAATTGGCGTTAAAAAACCCGGCCCAATTCAAGGGAAATAGCACACTATCGAAGGCAAACATGTCCATGAGGGTTAGGGCAGCTTCTGCTGAGTGGGATGAAAAGCCAATGTAGCGGATGAGTCCCTTGCGCTGCGCGGCTAATACTACCTCCAATGCCCCCTTGGGACCAAGGGCGGTCTCGATATCGGCTTTGGTGTTGACCCCGTGTAGCTGATATAGATCGAAATGGTCGGTCTTAAGCTTCTTCAGGGATTGATGCAACTCCGCTTCAGCGTCTTTGCCCACCCGTTCGGTGGTTTTGCAGGCAAGGAAAATCTCATTTCTCTTGCCCACTAAGGCAGGCCCCAGGCGATCTTCCGCATCATCGTAGGAGGGAGCCACATCAAAATAGTTGACTCCCCGATCGATTGCTTCTGCCACCAAATTGTTGGCTACGTTTTGCTCTGTCTTGGCGACTACGATCCCACCAAAACCAATAATGGAAAGCATTTCTCCTGTGTTCCCATATTGCCGCTTAAGCAAATCCAACACCTCTCGATTTTTTAAAATAATGACAGGTTTGCCCAATATGCCTAGTTTTCCCTATGGTAACCAATTAGGCCTACCCTCGACAGTTAGCTAGATTACAATGTGCCGAAAAACTGACCCCTTAACTCCCCGCGCAGGGGCGATGGCATTCCTCTTTTACATAGACGGTTAATCAAGGGGTCATACTCAAAGAAGAAAGGAGTGTGGAAGATGTCCAACCCCAAAGTAGTCTGTGAAGTGAATACCTGCACCCATTGGCTTCCCGGGGAAATCTGTGGTGCTGCCAACATTGATATCCTCAATGAAGAAGAACGGCAAGCCAAGTCTCCTGAACACACCGAGTGCAAGACTTTTTCCGAGCGCAGTGGTCTCGCTAATCTTGTGGGTTCGGCAGATAATGTGAACTGGTGGGGTGCCATCGAAGCGGCACTGATACCCAACCGTGAATTATCGCCAACGGTAACTTGTGTGGTGGAATCTTGCTCCTATTGGGCAGATGGTAATCTTTGTGATGCTAAAGAGATCTCTGTAAGCGGTGATGAGGCCAAGGAATGTCAAGACACTAATTGTGAGACGTTTACTACGGCCTAGTGCAAGGTCATTTCCTTGACAGAGACAATTGAAGTCCATTGCCCCTGGGGGCCTATCTCGAAGCCTCAGGTCCCCAGGATATGGGCTCTCTTTAGCTCCAAGTTTGTGCCAGCACTATTTGGCTCTACTGGTCGAGTCTGCCAGTGCTCTCCGTCGTAACCACCACTTTTACTATGGAGTGTGCAGGGTAGATACCTCGCAATACGGCGTTGGGGTAGACTAAGGTTCCTGGCCCTACCAATGTGCCGGGGTTGGTCACCGCGTTACAGCCTAAGACAACTCCATCGCCCAGAATAGCGCCTAGTTTCGCCCTCCCAGTGGGGTAATGCTTGCCTTGGCTTTTGATGACGACCTCGTCCCTGGTGTGTTTCAGGTTAGATAGCTTGACACCGGCACCTAGGTTACAGTGCCTACCAAGGATGGAATCCCCCACATAGTTGAAGTGGGGAGCGGCACTCCCATCCAGGAGAATGCTGGTCTTGATCTCCGAGGTGTGACCAACTACGCAACCCTCACCAACTATAGCTCCCTCTCGCACGTAGGCTCCATGGCGAATATGGCTGTGGGCTCCAATATAGGCCGGACCCTTAACCCATGCACCTGTCTCCACAACTGCGCCTTTAGCCAAGATCACATTCTCACCTACAAAGGCACCAGGCTGAATCACTCCGAGACAGCGCTCTCTCCCTGAGGGTATTGTCTCTAGCTGTTGCTCTAGCCAGCTATCGATCCGGTTCAAAGCTTCCCACACATAGGTCGTTCCCTCAAATAGCGATGCCAGTGAGGTAGCTTCCCATTGGAAGAACAAACTAGCCGAGAGCATATCATCACCGCCTTTATTTAGGTAAACCATTGGTCCAGATACTTCAACCTAGATGTAGGAAAACCTGTGTCCCTTTGAGTCGTTCACCAAGGAGCATACGCTAGGGTGAGGGGGAATATACCATATTCTACGAATGTGGAGGGAATGGCGTATTAGTGCCGAATGTGCTGTCTGAAGACACTTGGATATCGCTCAAGGTTCGCAGTAAATAGAGGGCCAAATTAGAAAAGGAGGTCACAATCACATGGAAATCCTCTACCTAGGAACAGGTGCATCGGAAGGCTGGCCGGCGCTATTTTGCCAGTGTCAGCCATGTAAAAGAGCCAGGGAACTTGGGGGTAAGAACATTCGGACCCGAACTTCAGTGGAAATTGACGGTAAGTATAAATTCGATTTCCCCCCAGATACCTACCATCATGTATTGACTCATAAACTGCAGCTTGCCGATATTAGCCATTTGATTATTACCCACTGTCATGAGGACCACCTCCATTGGCAGGAGCTCGGTAACCGCAGATCTCCTTTTGCCCATATCCATGATGATCATGGCTTGGATGTATATGGTGATGTCTGGGTGCAAGAGATTGCAGATTGGGAAAAACTAGCCAGAGGTGATTTGCGTTTTCACTTAGTCGAAGCCAACTCAGTCTATGATCTAGGAGATGCCCGGCTCTATCCTTTCAAAGCTAATCACTATGAAGACAAGGGAGCCCTGATTTACGTCTTCGAAAAAGATGGGGTGAGCCTACTCTATGGCAATGATACGGGTTTCTTTTTCCAAGAAGTATGGGATCAGTTGCAGCAATTTAGGCTGGATTTGGTGTCTCTAGATTGCACCCACGGCGACGAAGATGTCTGGGACAACCATATGGGCATACCGGCCATATTGAGGACTCGGGAGAGGATGCTAGAAACTGGCATAGCCCATGATGACA
>JAAZMF010000038.1 GCA_012798955.1 Bacillota bacterium
AGCATTGCATTCCACCCAGATCATAGGCGGTTTCCAGGAAGGAACCGGAGCCCCACCCTTGAGCCACTTCCGGTAATGAGAACGAATCTCGGTTAGGTGATTATAATCCTGACTAGACAAGACACTCCCTCCTTATTGCTTGTCAAGGCGGGCTTTGGCCATTGATACTCCACGGAACGTCTCATACGCCTATCTGCCTTGCTTCAGCTTCTTGAACTAGCTAGCGCCTAATGCTATACCCTATGCGGGAGTAGGCAAAGTTAAGCACCAAGAATCTCTAGCTTGGCATAAGACACTTCTCTGGTGAATAGTTTGAAAGCAGAGTTCTGTGAAGAGGATGAGCTCACCGAGGGATAAGACCCGGCAACCCATGAGACCTGCAGACCCGTTGACATCGATCGAGGTGAACCAAGCAATGGGTGAGCTACTAAACCCTATAGAGCCCAGAAAACCCTTGATCATTGGTCTTGGACATCCTCTCCGTCGAGATGATGGACTAGGTCTCCATATCCTCGGTGAGCTTCAAGCAAGCTGCAGCCCCTTCACTGACTCTTTGACCTGTGGCCAAGAGGTTCTGTGCTGGCTAAGCCAACTTATGCACCGCCCACAACTCATAATACTAGATGCCATTGATGGTGGTTACCCTCCTGGAACAGTGATCCGCCTAGTTAGATCCGGTGATGGTCTGCTAGACATGCTTTCCCTAGACGAGGCCCATTCCCATGACAGCAACCTAGGTTTGGCTCTAGCTCTGATCAGGCAAAAGGGAGTGCCACTACCTGCTGCTGTAGTCTATGGAATACAACCTTTTGATATAGGATTAGGCAATGGGCTAACCCCATGTGTAGCCAGGGCTCTTAATTTCTTGGTGAAGCAGTTAGTCAGCGATGGGCCTTGGCACAACACAAAGTGTCTATCTGATGCTGTTTGGTTGGCTTCTGACCAGATAATCCATGAAAGGATAGGTAAAAAGATGCACGGTCTAGCTTGGATGGAGGAAGTCCTAAGAGAGATTGAGGTAGCCTCTACCTGCCACGATCTGAAGAAAATCGTTAAGGTCACCCTGAGAAGAGGTGAGCTTTCCCATCATTCCCAGGAGGAGTTAGAGCTCGCTTGGGAACTCAAGAAAGACACCCTTTGCCAACAGGCCGTCCTAGTTATTGAAGAAGAGCCCGCCCTGATACGTTGCCCTGCTTGTAGGTGGGAGGCGAGATGGCGAAGTGATCTCCTGTACTGCCAGATGTGTGGGGGCAGAGTCGAACTAGTGTCGGGAACTGACCTTCAGCTAGTGAGTATCCAAGGGATATGATACAGTTTGGAGGCTCTGAAGCGTTAAATGCCGCCCGCCTGATCCTGCATTCCCAGGGCATTATCGCTGTTAAGGGATTAGGTGGGTATCATTTGGTCTGCAATGCCCGTAGTACCCAGGCCCTCACTCGGCTGCGCACAGGTAAGAACCGTCCACATAAACCCCTTGCTGTCATGTTTCGGGATTTGGAGGCCTTGCAGACGGAACTAGATGCTCCCGCCGCGGCAGTTGGAATGCTCACCTCCCCCATCAAGCCCATTGTAATCCTGAGACGACGTGAGACGTCTGCTTTGCCTCCCGTTCTTGCCCCAGGTCTAGACACTATTGGCGCCATGCTACCCTATACGACTCTACACTTCGCCCTATTTGATGAGTTGCTTGACGCATTAGTTGTTACCAGCGCCAATAGCTCCGGTGAACCCGTTATTTTCCAGGATGATCTGGCCCATAGTAAACTGGCTACCCTCGCCGATGGCATTCTCACCCATAACCACACCATCATGTATCCATTGGATGATTCCATTCTCTACTATGTGGATACGACTGGGGCAGATGAAATGGGTGGGCGGGAGCTAACCGCTCCTATACTAATCAGGCGTGGTCGTGGTTATGTCCCTCTACCCTTGCCTCTAGCTAGGCCACTTGACCACACAATCCTGGGTTGTGGCGGTGACCTTAAGGCCTCTTTCTGCCTTGGTAGTGGTCAACTGGCATACCCAAGCCCCCCTTTAGGGACCCTGGAAAACCCTGAAACCCTAGAGCGTTATCGCTTCACGCTTAGCTATTACCGGAAAGCAGTCAACCTAGACCCAACGGTTATCGCCTACGATCTGAATCCAGCCCTAATTAGTAGCCAAGTCATTGCCATGGAAGATTTCCGTCATTTGACTCAAATGCCAGTTCAGCACCACCATGCCCATGTAGCTGCCTGTATGGGAGAAAACGGGGTCCATGGGCCAGTCCTTGCCATCGCCTATGACGGCAGTGGCTATGGGCCCGATGGAAAAGTATGGGGTGGCGAGATTTTTTCTGCTACCACCGCCGCATTCCAGCGTCTGGCCCATTGGCAAAATGTCCCCTTGCCGGGCAATGACCTAGCTATCCGCCAGCCTTGGCGGATGGCCCTTAGCTATCTAAGAAGTTCTGCAATGGAGGAATCCTGTCGTCGTTTCCTAGACAATTTACCCGGAAATCTCAGACAAGATGCAACAAGGCTCCTCGGCCTCTGGGAAAACGTTCAGCCTAGGTGGCTACAGACCTCCAGTATGGGAAGACTGTTCGACGGCATCGCAGCTCTGTTGGGCCTATGTCTAGAGACAAGCTATACGGGGCAGCCAGCCATCCTTCTAGAAAACGCAGCTTGGCAAGGTGTCAAAAAGATGGGACTAGACGGCTTCCGACCCTATGATGTAGATAAGCTAGCCGAGGGCTCCCACACGTCTGTAGCTAGATCCTCTAGGCCATCTGATCTATCTGATACCACTAGGTCACTGCCTACAGACCATCTACCTGAAGCCATGCCAGTAACCCCCTTGATCCAGTGCATAGTAAAAGACCAAGTCAACAATATTGACATGAACAAGATCGCCGCCCGTTTTCACAGAACAGTTGCCGAGATAACCGCAGCAAAGGCAGGCGAGTTCTGCCGACAATTCAACCTGGGTACAGTCGCCCTTAGTGGTGGTGTCTGGCAAAATCAGCTACTTAGCTATTGGACAGTAATGCTCCTCAGGCAGATGGGACTGGAAGTACTCCAACACAAGCAGCTTTCGCCTAGCGACGAATGTTTGGGGTTCGGCCAAGTCGTGGTGGCTGGGGCAAGATTGAATGTGCAGAAGGGAGGGAACTTGCCATGTGCCTTGCCGTACCGGCAAGAGTAGAAAGCATTGAAGGCAATACTGCATTGGTTACGGCCTTTGGCTGTCACGAGAAGGTCGATATTCGATTTGTTCCTTGTGTCGAGATGGGCGATTTCGTCCTGGTGCATGTGGGCTTCGCTCTAGAAAAGGTAAAGCCAAAGGAGGCGGCTCTTCTCTTGGAGGCCTGGGATATCCTGTTCAGCAAGGGAGAGTAATCCAATGAATAACCACTGGCAATCCCTCAATTCCTACCGTTCCCCTCGCCTTGTCCAACAGCTAGCTGATGCCATCGATACTGCGTGCCCAGCTAGAGTCAAAATCATGCAGGTTTGTGGCACCCACACCTGGAGTTACCGACGCCACGGCCTTGGGACGCTACTGCCCCCAAGTCTCTCCCTCGTGGCAGGTCCCGGCTGTCCTGTCTGTGTTACTGACCAAAGGGATCTTGATTGGGTCATGGATTTGGCCCGAGAGAAGCAAAACACCCTGGTCACCTTTGGCGATCTGATGCGGGTTCCAGGTAGTAGCGGATCCTTGGCAGAAATGCAGAGCCAAGGTGCAGATATTCGAGTGGTACTTTCACCCCTTAAGGCTTTAGATATCGCCTTAGCTGAACCTTCTCGGAGAGTTATCCTTGTGGCCATCGGGTTTGAAACCACGGCCCCGACGGTAGCGGCTACTCTACAAAGCGCCCACCAGTTAG
>JAAZMF010000006.1 GCA_012798955.1 Bacillota bacterium
GTTTGGGAAAAAACTCGTATAACCCATTGCATAAGGTCCAAATGTCCTCCCCTTGCAACCAACCAACATTACCGCGCCGGGTGTGTGTCTATCTCCAACGAATTGTTGGACTAAATCCTTGGTTCGTGTCAGCAATTATACCAGTCCTCCATCCAAAAACGTGATTGCTAGGCAACCGCCTCTTTTGCATATTCCACAACTGCAAGTATCTCCCGTAGATCCGTAATCACATATGCCGGGCGACAATCATCGGCTGTCACGTCAGGATAAGCACCAGGATGAAGATCAGCATCAAAGGCCTTAGCGATTACCGGCCTAATCTCAGGTCTATGAGGTCTCTCCCAAGGGGCAAGGGTGAGTATATGCTCAGGCAGATCACGCTCCTTCACCATCCATATCGGATCAAAACCAGACATTTGTGCACCCCACACATCGTGGATAATGGTATCCCCTACGTGTAGCCTCAAGCTATATTCGCCCTTGATGGCTGCCTGGAAAATGCCGGAGAAAGGTTTGACGGTACCAACCATTTCAGGGGTGATGAAGTCCGGGAAGAAGTGGCGAAGCCCAATGCCCTCCATCACTGGATTCTGGTATTTGTAGAACCCGTTGGTGACCACAGCTAGCCGCACTCCCAAACCAGAGAGCTCGCTCAAAACTTCAAAGGCATAGGGATATGGAAAAATATAGTCTGGAGTACAATACTTGACGACTAGTTGCTCAACATCAAAGCGGGCCGGACTGCCTGCCGCCTTCGCCGCTACTAACACAATGTCATCCCAGTCGTAGGCCCCAACATAGTCCCTAGATGTGAGCCTACGCTTTGCCTCATCCCTAATCATGGTCATCACAGTCTTTGCCGCTTCATCCACTGTAAGACCTTCCCTGCTGACTAGTGTCTCCCCGATTTTCCCGCATACCTCGGGGAATACTCCCTTCCCAAAGGGGTTTTGCTGGAGGACTCCATCTAGATCAAAAGTTATCAGCAAGCACATCCACCTTTCCCAGCGTGATCGGTTAGCCATCCATATCTACTGCTCAGCCCTTCAACGCGCCCACTGTAACTCCTTCCAAGAAGTAGCGCTGGAAAGCCAAAAACACAACTAGCATAGGGATCGCCGCATATGTTGCCCCAGCCATAAGCAGAGCAAATTGCATGGGTACTTCTTCTTGGAGCAGTGTCAATCCCACAGGCAGTGTACGCATGGATGAGCTACTAGTGACAATCAAAGGCCAAAGAAACCCATTCCATTGCCCAACAAAAGTGAAGATAGCCAGAACCGCAAGGCCTGGCTTAGACAGGGGCAAGACCACTTTCTGAAAGATCGCCCATTCACTGCAGCCATCGATTTTGGCAGCATCTAGTAGCTCGGTAGGCAAAGTACTAATATGCTGTTTCATGAGAAACACCCCAAAGGGCCCAGCTAAACCCGGAGCAATCAAACCTTTGTAGGTATTTAGGAACTGCAATTTACTCATTAAGAGATACAAGGGTACCAATGTCACCTGATCCGGCACCATCATAGAGCCTACGTAAAGCCAGAACAGGAATTTATCCCCAAGAAATTTCTTCTTAGCGAATGTATAGCCGGCCAAAGCCGCCAAGAACAACTGAAGTGTGGTAACTATCACAGCCACAATCCCGCTATTTAAGGTCCAATTCCAAATGTGGGGCCTAGCAAAAAACCGCCGGAAATTATCCAAGGTAGGATTGGATGGAATCCATTCTGGGGGAAATTGCATAGTCAAGGTGGGTTGTTGTATGGCAGTAGCTACCATCCAGTACAGGGGAAGCACTGCAGCTAGGGCCAAAATGGACAACACTGCTAATATCACGATTTTCCACAAGGTTGTTCTATCTTTCACCATGTTGCTTCCCTCCTCAATACTCCACTTCTCCGCCTAGCCACCTAAATTGAACTATGGCGAAGCTAAACACGATGGCAAACAGCACAACAGCCATGGCAGAAGCCGGCCCAAACTTAAAATTCTGAAAAGCCTTCTCAAAGATTAAGTACACGATAGTGGTAGTGGCAAATTGAGGGCCACCCTTAGTCATGGTATAGATCTGGGTGAACACTTGAAATGAAGAGATAGTGCCCATCACAACTAGGTACAAAATTGTGGGCCTGAGCAAGGGTAAAGTGATGCGAAACCAAGTGACCAATTTCGACGCTCCATCCAACTCCGCAGCTTCATATAGATGGGTGGGAATACCATTCATAGATGCGGAAATCAGCACAATTGACGAACCGCCCCCCATGATCACCGTCTGCGCGATAATAGCAGCCAGGGCCGTTTTGGTGTTGCCTAGCCAAGCAACTGCCGGCTTTTCAAGTAATGACAGGATGTAATTTAGCAGACCAAAGGGCGGATTATAGATCCATAACCAGATCATAGCTATAATCACCGAAGAAGTGATATGGGGCATGTAAAAGACCGCTTTGAAAAACGTCTGAATCGATTTGCGGAAAGGAAAAATCAAGGCCGAGATGATTAATGCCTTACCAAGCCAGAGGGGCACGACCCCCAAAGCATAGAAAAAGTTGTTGCGCAAGGATATCCAAAAGATTCGATCTTGGAAAATCATGCGGTAATTATCTAGCCCAACAAAACTGGAGCCCCACACTTGGTAATCCATGAAACTCAAAACAACGGACCAGACGACAGGAAACAGGAAAAACGTACCAAAAAAGATGAAGCTGGGCAAAAGAAATATGTAGGCCCACTTGTCCTTTTTGATCCTTTGCCATAGCCTGCGCACAGAGAGCAACCTCCTTGCCTCATGTTATAGGGCGAGCCGCCACCAAGCAGGCCCGCCCTTCAACTTATATAGCTCTACCTATTTGTCTAAGGCGTGCAAAGATCTACTACTTGCCAAAAATGGCCTTGTTGGCCTCCTTGGCAAAATCCTTCAAGGCAGCCTCTGGGGTCTTGTCTCTAGTAAAAGCTGCCTCAAAGGCAGACTGCCAGAACTTATTGGCATCGGTGAAGTCCACCTCTAGGCTACCATAATAGTATTGACCGTTTTGTATAGCATTGGCGTAAACTGCAACATCGTCGGCAAAAACGCTATCGGCGTATAGGTCCTGGTTTACCGAATCCCGGGCAGTGATATAGAGAAGTGATTTGAGTAAACGGGTATTCTCAGGACTAGTTAAAAACCGGCAAAACTCCATGACCATCTTGCGCTTTTCAGCATCTTTTTGCCTGAAGACCATAAAGCCACCACTTGCAAAATTGGCTACCGGTCCGATTTCGGGTATGTGGGGATACTGGGCAATCTTCACCTCAAAAGGCTCATCTAGTTTACCTTCATTTACTGCCCGATAGATGCGGCCAATCTCATAGGGCCCACCATAACCGATGGCCGTCTTCTTACTGTGAAACAAGTTAATGATATCGTAGATACCCATACCCTCCGCACCGGGAGGAGCAACCTTATGTTCATAGATCATGTCCACCATGAACTGCAGACCAGCGATACCTTCAGGTGAATCTATGACAATCTCTGTCTCATCTTCGTTGAACATACTAGCGCCCCGCATGTATAGCCAAGCAGGATTGTTTTCCGAATCCTGAGCACCTAAAGCTAGAGCATAGTGATCATTGACACCATCACCATTTACATCCCAGGAGAGCTTCTTGGCAGCAGCTAGGAATTCATCCAAAGCCCAGGAGCGGTCCGGCAAAGCTGGAAGCTCTACTCCACGCTCTGCGAAAATCTTGGGGTTTAGTAACATGGAGGATCCCATTCCATTAGTGCCATAACTCCAGGGGAACATGTAGTGTTTGTCGTTGATACGAAAGCCCCCATAGGCATCAGCATACCAGTCTGCCAAATCTTCTGGTGTGACATAGTCATCCACCGGCTCCAGTAGACCGTGGATTGCCCAATCCTTCTTAAAACTAGAGGCCCTTAGTACATCTGGTGGATTACCCGCTAGGATAGCCGCCGAGATCTTCTGCGAGAAGCCCACATTAGTTACTACCTCATATTGTACCTCTACATCGGGATGGAGTCTTTCAAACTCCTCTTTCACCCACTGGGGATAGTCCTCGGCGGTAACGGCTCGCTCTCCGGTAAAGCCCGGGGGCTCAATGCGCCACGGATTTAACCACCAGGTGATGGTGAGCTTCTTAGCAACCACCACTTGCGGAACCAACAGAACCAAGACCAGGGTAAAAAGCAACGCTAGTGCACAACAACGCTTGTTCATGCTAGACTCCCCCTTGGTATTCAGTATTAATCAATCATTCCGCAGATTCCCGCTATTACCTCCTTGACACACCTATTTGTCAAAGGGTTTTTGTCGGAATAAGGGCAAATCGTCTTGGTGGTGGTAACAAGAAAAGGCAACCGCCAATTCGGGGTCGCCCTTGATTTCCATAGCTCCAAAGATCGAGCTATCAGCTCTAGGTGTTCCTAGATATTCTTTTTTGCTCCAAGGCTACAAGTTCCTCGACAATGGGCAAATCCGCCGGTAAGATATCGTAGTTGCCAATACCCTCCGGCTCAACCCAAGCTAGAGCATCATGCACTTTAGACTCCATGTTCTTATCTTCTACTTTCACTAAATACGTCAATAACCTCACTGTGCCAGTGCTGTATGTATAAGTAGTTTCACTGAAAAAATCGCCAATAGCCACCTCCAAATCGAGCTCTTCCTTTAATTCCCTTGCCAAGCATTCCTTTGGGCTCTCACCTGGTTCCATCTTGCCTCCGGGGAATTCCCATTGGCCGGCAAGGGGCTGATCCGGTGCACGCCTAGCGATTAAGACCTTACCATTGCGTTGCATAATAGCGGCAACCACTATCTTCAAGGTTTGTCCACTCCTGTATGAAAATCCCTTTCAGACTCAGTACTCCGTCCCACTGTGTTCTATGGATCACGGTCTAGTCATCCAATAGGTTGTTCCATAGAATGCCCCACATCCCTCCCTATCTTTGGGCAGGAATCCCTGGCCGCTTGCTGAAAGTGGCTAATAATGCAGACCTCTCCAAACTGATTGAGTGTCCACCACATACGCTAGGCCCATTACGTTCCAGGAGGGAAAGACGTGTCAACTTCGAACCTCGCTGAGAGATTAGGTTATCCGGCGAATACACGTATGCTCATCGTCCATTGTGATGATATTGGTATGAGTTGGGAGTCCAATGCAGCGGCAAAAAAGCTACTTACAGAGGGGATACCTACCAGTGGCAGTGTCATGATGCCCTGTCCTTGGGCTTATGAGTTCATGGATTGGTATAGGGATCATCCAGATCTTGATGTGGGCATCCATGTTACCTTGACTAGTGAGTGGAATACCTACCGCTGGCGACCCCTAACCGTAGCCCCAAGCTTAGTAGATGGTGATGGTTTTATGCACAAGAGCACACGGGGAGTGGGCACCTTTGCAACTACTGAAGAAGTCGGGCAAGAGATGGCAGCCCAGATCCAGTTAGCCCTAGACTGGGGGGTGTTACCAACCCACGTCGATACCCACATGGGGGCTTCATTGGCCCGATTGGATTTGGCGACTGCTTATCTAGAAGTGGCCAAGCGCTACAGACTCAGCCCAATGATTTTGGAGCCCGGGCCTGAACTAATGGCAGAACTGAAGGCCCAAGGCTATGACATGGGGCTAGCTGATCTCATGGCCAATGCTACTACCCCCAAGCTCACAGCTCTCTATGGCGCCGCAGAAGGTAAAACTTATGATGCGAAGAAGCAGGCCATCTACAAACAGTTAGAGAACCTCCAGCCAGGACTTACCTATCTTATCATCCATCCCGCCCTTGAAAGCGATAGTATGCGGGCCATCACCGATTCCTGGCAGCAACGCTATTGGGAATACAAGATCTTTATGGAAAATGACACCAGGGACAAGATCGATGGACTAGGAATCAAGATGGTGAGCTGGCAGGAGCTAGCCTAGACGCCAGAACCTACCGTATCAGACCGAGTCTAGCGGGGGCCTGAAACACATGTAGCATGCAGGATCTAGCTACCTGCGATGGGCCCCCGAGGCACCGTGACTACGCATGATCTTGCTCATGCCTTCGGTAACCTCTACCCTGCCATCTTCCATAACCCATAGAGCCTCGACCCCCTCTAGGCTTTCGGCTAGTGCCTTGCTTTTCTCAAAAGGCAAGAGGAAGAGCTCTGTGGAAAGCAAATCCGCTGCACCCGAGTCTTTGGTCACCACCGACACAGCCCGATAGTAATCCCCGGGCATGAGCGTAGCAGGATCAATAATGTGATGCAGCACTTGACCATCCACCACATAGTACCTTTGGTAATCCCCACTGCTTACCACTGAGGCATCATTGACAAACACTACATCCAGTAAACCATCGTCAGCAACTAGAGATGCCTTTGGATCTTGAATACCGACACCCCAGCGCTCCCGCACCCCATCTAGAGGTTTCCCTATGGCCCTAATGTTACCCCCGGCACTGATCATGGCAGACTTGAGCCCAGCTGCCTCCATCTCTCGGGCCACAAGTTCAGTAGCATATCCCTTAGCCACCGCACCCACATCTAAGCGCATCCTACTATCGGAGAGATAAACTGTGCTGCTTTTGACGTCCACAATTATGTCGTCCATATTCGTATGACTGGCGGCCTCTCGCAGTTCATCCATGGGCGGTAACTTAGCCAGTGCCGGATCATCACGCCCTGCTTCCCGATATTCATGCCATATACCAAGCACTGCTCCCATGGCGATATTGGTCTTGCCCTCGGTGCGGTTATGCCAATCTTTTGCGAATAGGATGAGATCGATTATCTCTCTGTCCACCTTTACGGGCCGGATGCCTGCATTATCGTTGATGGTCTTGATATTATTAATGCCGGGGTAATCGTAATAAATATTATAAAGCCGATGCAGTTCTTGGAAGCGTTGGTGGGCCTTGTCAAAATATGCCTCAAATTCGGCTTCAGTACGAGTATAAGCAACGATGATGGTCACAGTATCAAAAGTGTCTAGGAAGCTGTCGGTGTATTTTTCATACCTTGGTGCAATAACCTGACGGAGGGCAAAGGCTCCGCTCAACACTAACACCAAGATCAGTCCTATGACTAACCTACCCCGTGTGTTTTTCATCCAAATCGCCCTCCCATCAGCTCAATAGTTGAGCCCAACTGCTTCCCCATTACTATAGCATGTACTATACCCTACAAGAAGCCTCCCCCGCTAGGGAGGGAGGCTTTCATGTTCAAAATCATAGACCTACATAATAAGCCCTTATGGCACTACTTGTTGAAAGCACAGTCAATTGCCTCAAAAATGCCGCTTGGCAGGGTGGCAAGCTATTTGGCGGTCTCGTAAGCCTCGCCCACAGCAAAGAGGTAGCTTTCAACTGTCATGGTGACACTAGAAGTAAGCTCAGGGACATCAGGTACTGCTAAGTGGGCATCATCTACCTTCTTAACCTTGAGTCCTTGAATCTCTTTGACTGTTTTGCCGACCATCCACTTGCCAAGCTCGGCGCTCTGCTCATACCAGTCTTTCCCGATGGATGAGGCCCTGGACATGCCATAGGCACTACCTAACTCAACCTTGCTTTTCACAAGGGCATTGCGATCAGCTGTTACCTTGCCTGTTTTGGCATCAAAGGGCACCTTGCTCTGGATAGCATCAATGGCAACCCCTACTACCTTACCATCTTTATCAAACAAAGCGGCAGCCACACTGGTATCAACCTGGGCAGCAGCTGGTTTGGATTTAGCGATCGAGACCTCGTGGCCGAGACCGAGTTTCTCGCCACCGGCTTTTACTGGAGTAGCATTATCCCAAGCCTTCTCTACTGCGGCGATGTAATCTTGTACAGTCATGGTCACTGAGGAGGTAAGCTCGGGTACGTCGGGCACTGCGGGATGAGCTGCATCCTTGACCTTAACCTTCATGGCCTTAACTTCGGCTACGGTTTTGCCAATCATCCACTTCTCTAGCGCAGCTACCTGCTCATGCCACTCCTTGCCAATGGCAGAACCTCTGCGCATACCGTAAGCGTCGCCGAGCTCTTTCTTGGTCTGGCCACTCGCGGCTAAGTCGTTGGAAACCGAAAAATCTTTGTTAAAATTGATCTTGCTCTGGGCACTATCTAGAGCAACATTGACGATCTTGCCATCAGCATCGAAAGCTACGGCTGCGATCACGCTATCTACTTGGGCCATGGGAGGCACAACGTTCCCCTTGGCATCAACACCAAGATCCTTAGAGCTACCGATGGATGTAATATGACCAAGACCTAGTTTTGCAGGTTCCCCTGCGGCTAGACCCATAGATGGCAATATGGCTAGAGCCAAAATAGCTGCTCCTAGAGCAATGATCGAAAGTGTTTTCTTCATGGACTATCTTCCTCTCCCAGTGGTAAAATGCTCAGTGTAATACTAACAAAACTTTAATCTATGGAGTACTGCCCCTCTTCTCGGTCCTCCCCTTTTCAATATACTAAGCTACCCGGTTTTTATTCTACCACACCAGATGATGATAGCCAAGAGGAATTCGTGAAAGTGAGTACTGTATCAATCTATCCAAATTCTTGGATCCAAGATTTGCGGGGAAAATGGCCCTTTGTAGGTCTAAAGTTAGTGTCTCCCTTGCTGATCCGATAAGCACAGGCTGGTCCACAAGGAACCAGCCTGAGAATAGACACCCATATTACTGTCAAATTTAGTGTCTTACATCTATATGGTAGTGCTCCGTATGAAAACCTGGCCAGCTTGTATTACGGCGATCTTGCTCTGTATCACCCCTACGGGGTAGGGTCACTAGGCGCCTGCCATCGGAGAATTCACCACCCCGGGCTTGATCCCTGGCAACTAGCTCATCATGGAGCTCTTGGCACTTCTCATCATATTCCTTAATGCCAGCAAGGTTCTTTAGCTCGTGGGGATCATCAGCCAGATTAAACAGCTGCTCCTGACCACCCTCTGGGTACCACATGTATTTCCACAAGCCATCGGTTATGCCAAAGTAGGAGGGCTCATTGGCCATGGATTCCACATAGCGACGGGGCTCGGCGATTTCCCCCCTAGCTAGAGCGACGAGATCCATTCCATCTACATCCTTGGGGACGGTGCCCCCCGCCGCCGTAACCAGTGTCGGGAGAATATCGGCAAAGGTCACCGGTGTAGTCACCGTAGTGCCATGCATTCGGTTTTCCCAGCTCTTGGGCATCCTTAGCAGATAAGGTATATGGGCCGATGATTCATGGAAAAACACCTTGCCGCCTGTATTATGATCCCCAAGGAACTCACCATGATCCGAAGTGTAAATGATAAGAGTGTCATTGAAGAGGTCTAGATCCTGCAACGCGGCAAACACCCGCCCCATATTGTAATCGATTTGAGTGATAAGCCCATAGTATGCTGCCCTAGCTTCTCTGATAACCTCTGGTGGGATCTTGTCCAGTGACCAGCTTTGCCGCAAGCGTTGTATAGCATCTGGGCAAGATTCATCTAGAGCCCATTCACCCACAAATGGTTCCGGAATCGGGCTGTTTCTATACATAGAATAGTAAGGTTCAGGTGGATCTAGAGGTGGATGGGGTTTAGAATATGAGCACCACAGAAAAAACGGTACCGACGGATCCCGTCTCTCCCTAATGTACTCCACGCATTGCTCCGAGATCCAAGATGTCAATGTCATCGATTCAGGCACAGTGGCCATACCCGGGTATAATTCGTTCTGACCTAGCCCATGACGCATAGGTTGGTAAATGGAGGCAGAGTGTACCATCTCTCGGTAGTAATCGGCAGGAAGAATCATCTCATCAAACCCATGACGTACTCTTTCTGGGCCAAAATGCATCTTGCCAATGGCAGCAGTCTGATACCCGAGCTCCCGTAAATAGGCTGGGAGAGTATCGTCTCTACCCATGACAGTAGATGTTAGACCATTGCCACGCATACGGTGGTTGCCCACAAATCTGCCTGTCATGATGCCCACTCTTGCAGGAACACAGATAGGACAATCGGAATACCCGGCAGAAAAAGTGACTCCCTCTCGGGCCAAAACATCGAAATGCGGTGTTCGCATAAAGCTAGGTGCCGCATCACCAGCGGTGTCAAAGCGTTGCTGATCCGTGGTGATCAACAAGATGTTCGGTGTGCTTGTCATGTGTTGTCCTCCTCATTAAGGATGTTTTCCCGCAACCGCTTTCACCAATGGGAGCCGGAAGGCCACAGGATTCTTACTGTTTTTCTAGAAGTTCATTGTGTGAAGGAGCTTTTCTGGCTTAGGAGAAAGGTTTACGACTAACATGCCAACAACTAGCAGAATACGAAGAGATACATTAAGCCCACCCCTTAAGTGGGCCGGGGGAAAGCGCTGGTTAGTACCCCATTTGCGCAAGCTATGGAGACCACACTCACACAGGACACTAGTTGAACCCCTGTGCGGTGGTATGGCCGTTACCTTGGGATTGATGCCCGAAAAAGCTAGACTAAACGACATCAACCCCCACTTGATCAACTTCTATCAATGGCTTAAGCGGGGATTAACCACTAGCATTCCTATGGAGAATAACGAAGAACTGTATTACATACATAGAAGCAGATTTAACGAACTAACTGGTCCTTTGGGTCAAATAGAGAGCCAAGAAGCGGCAGAGCTTTTCTATTACCTAAACCGCACCGGTTACAATGGTCTTTGCCGCTTTAATCAAAGGGGCGAATTCAACGTGCCCTTTGGCACCTATAGGCGGATCAACTACGTTCGGGATTTCAGCCCTTATAAGGACGTCTTCTCCAGTTGGGAATTCACAACTGGATGCTTCCAGGATATCAAGCTAGATCCCACGGATTTCATCTACGCAGATCCGCCCTATGATGTTGAGTTCACACAATACTCCAAGGAAGACTTCGACTGGAATGATCAGATGCGACTGGCTAAGTGGTTAGCTGGACATCAAGGCCCGGTTCTGCTCTCCAATCAGGCAACCAATCGCATCGTTGAGCTATACAAGGACCTGGGATTCGAGCTCACTTTCCTAAAAGCTCCCAGGAGAATCTCCTGTACAGGAGATCGGACACCGGCAAGGGAGGTTCTAGCTACCAAGAACCTTTGAACCCCCGCAACGCCCCATACGCATCGGTGCTCCTTTTTGGGCCATACCATGGCTCCCAGCCAAGTCGTGTAGCTCCCTAGGTGCCCCATGCCCCTAGCTAACAACTAGCTCTTTAGGCGTACAGTCTTCTCCACCCGAGCGGCCTTGCGCACAGCATCTACAACCAACATATTTCTATATGCATCCTCCGGATCCACCGGGAGAGCCCGCTTGCCTGTAACGGCATCACCAAATGCTTCAATTTGCAGTTGGTAAGCGGATACAAAGGGCAGTGTCTCTGTGACAAACTTATCTCTATCTTCATAGCCAAAGCTAGGTCCAATGGATATCTTAGCAGGCTCCACCTCCGCTTTCCAAGGTCGCTCCACCAATATGACACCTTCAGTACCCACGATTTCCATAAGTTGCCGAGAAGCCACTGAAAAGCTCACGTCAAAGGATGCCATTTTCCCGTTAGAGAAATTCAAGATACCTGCCGTGGTAGTATCTACGTTGTCTTCCATCTCCGCTGAAGCCAGAACAGATACCGGTTCCTCACCAAATAGCAGGCGAGCACTATGAATACAATAGCAGCCTACATCCATGAGGCTACCACCTGCTAAGTCCTCTCTATAGCGGATATTACCCCGATTGGGTAATGGGAACGTAAAGGCTGATCGAATTAGGCGTGGCTCGCCAATTGTACCCTCGGCCATTATGCTCTTGAGCCGCTCATACTGTGGATTAAATTGATACATGAAGGCTTCCATGAACAGCACATCTTCAGCTTTGCAGATATCGATTGTATGGCGGGTCTCCTTGGCATCACTTGCCGCCGGTTTCTCGCAAAGTACGTGTTTTTTGGCTCTAGCGGCCTTAATCGTCCATTCTGAGTGAAGACTATTGGGTAGCGGAATATATACGGCGTCTATCTCTGGATCACTAAGTAGCCCCTCGTAGGTATCATAGATCTTGACATGATCTAGATTCCTGCCTGTGTTCATGCTAAGCTCTTTTACCCATGTATTAGCTTTCGTCTCTGTCTGGCTAGCCACAGCCACTAGACGAGACCCGGAGGCCTTCAAGATCGCCGGCGCCACGGAAGTAAGGCCGATACGAGCCGTACTCAAAACTCCCCAACGTACCATGTTATCTCCCCTTTTTGAGGTATTTCACTCTTCCATCATTCTATAAAAGAACCAGTCGTCCTCCGTGGCAGGCAGCCCATGGGCTACAGTTGGACACTAATAGCGTCTAGAGTTCTCAACCTGTGGAGTCACCCGGGGTACTGTATGAATGTGGGAGCGGTGCAAGCATCCAACGGTAGCAGGATTTCCCCCCTGTTTCGAGAAGCCGTCCATTACTGTCTATGACGCATCCCTTTGGCGTGCCCCTGTTTGGCATGCCGACATCCCACGTTTATGGGGTGGTACAATGTCAAGCATGGTCCCTAAATCCAAAACCCGTTTCTCTGAGCTACCTGAACAGCTCCAAACTGATTTGAGTCTTTCCGTACGGGAAGGTGCCCTAAACACCATCTTTGCTACATTAATCGGTGGAACTTTCCTAGTGGGCTTCGCCCTGGAGCTAGGTGCAACCAAGACTCAAATCGGCTTACTTGCGGCCTTACCCCCGCTACTTAATCTGGTGCAAATTTTGGGCTCATACTTTGTGACCAAAGTCGGAAGCTCAAAGCGGGTCTGTGTAGTAAGTGCCGCTCTGTACAGGTTAGTGTGGTTGTTCATCGCATTCATACCCTTGATGATGTTTTGGACAACGGCAGAATGGGGAGCAGTGGGAATACTTATTGCCTTCCTCACAGTCGCTAGCCTGTTTGCTTCCTTGAGTGGTGTTGCTTGGATGACGTGGATTACAGAAATGGTCCCAGAATCGGTCAGGGGGCGCTTTTTTGGGCACCGCAATATGGTAGCAAGTGCAGTAGGAATGGTGGCATCCCTTGTCGCTGCGCAATTCATTGATAAATGGCAATCAACCCATACCACATCTTCTAGTCGCCTGTTTGGGTTTTCCATCCTCTTTGGCGTTGGTCTAGCATTTGGCCTTTGGGGCCTATTGGGACTGCGCCGTGTATCCGATGTTTCATTGTCAACTAACAGCAATGGAACATCCTTTTGGCAAGATCTAAAGCGGCCCCTTCAAGATCCGGGATTTCAGCGGTGGATAGTCTTCTCCACTGTATGGGGATTTGCCGTAGGTGTGGGCAGCCCCTTCTTCAACGTATACTTACTGGAAGACCTCAATATGCAATTTTCCCTTATTGCCGTTTTGGGACTAGTAAGTGGTATCACAAACACCCTAGGGATGCGTCTTTGGGGTAATCTTATTGATACTATTGGGAGCAAGCCGCTCTTAACTATATGCTCTATCGGGGGTGGATTAATCCCCCTCATGTGGGTGTTAACTAGCCCTACAAACTGGAGCATACTATGGGTAGCACACTTACTCAATGGACTTGCATGGTCAGGCATCGGCCTTGCTTCTTCTCAACTGCTCATATCCACTGCACCTCGGGAAGGTGCTAGTATGTACTTTGCAGTCTTTGCTGCCATCACCGGCATTGCAGGCACCATCTCTCCTCTTATTGGAGGGGCCTTAGCTGGTGTGTTTACCTCCCTCACACTTAAGGTGGGTGACATTAGCTTAAGTGGATTGCAGATCCTTTTTATAGTTACTGGAATCCTACGACTCTCATCCCTTACACTACTAAAGCCAGTACCCAGTGCCAAAGACATGTCTTTAGGGGAAATGATGGCGAAATTCAAAGACCTCGCGCCACTCCAGAGCTTAGGAAGCCACCATGTAGCAGCTGGTGGTCTCCAAGCCATTGAGAATACCTTCTTCCGTATCGCCGAAGGATCATTGCAGAGCGAACGTCGCATTCAGACCTTAATAGATCGTGGCGTTGCTCTAACTCAGCAGATAACGACTGCCACCGCGCACATGGAAGGCTCAATTGACGAGGGCCTCTCTAGGTGGGAGCAGTTCCTAGAGAGCCTCATTGCTCCTCTGATGAAAGGTATTATAGCATTGCGACGGTTTCTCTCTGACAACGAAGATCAAGATACTGAGTCGAGCCATCATCTCGATGACCGGTGAGCGATCTGGACTGGATCAAAACAAAGGAGTTGTTATCATATGGTTAGGCAATTCCAAGCATTTTACACGGCTTTGGCAAGCCAGATCTCAAGTCTGGCCTTCGAGTATATACCCCGTATCGGCCACGGACTAATCATTATCATCATGGGTTGGTTAGCTGCAACTTTAGGGCGCAAGATCGTGCAGATAGCTCTTAGGGCTGTAGGAATTGACGTTTTTCTAGGTAGGCTAGGTGTCAGCAGACTCCTGGAGCAAGGTAAGATCACCCGCAAGCCGTCGCAGTTAGCTGGTGCACTTTTTTATGGCTTGACTTGGTTTCTGGCGGTTCTAATGGCACTAGATGTTTTGGGGTTGGAGACGGCCTCTTTGCTACTGGAGAATCTAGTTAGCTACTTGCCAAGGCTTATCACGTCCTTGATCATGCTAGGCCTCGGATTATATGCGGTGGATTTTATCACTGATTTGCTCAAGGAAATCTATCTGCCCAACCGGCCCTCTCTCACACCCACTATAGTGGCCATTACCCGCTGGGGGCTGACCCTACTCGTTGTTTTGGCCGTAATGGAGCATTTGGGGATTGCTAGATCTCTAGTCACTTTAGTCTTAGCTACAGCCCTGGGAGGAACAGCCCTTACTCTGGTGTTAGCTTTTGGAGTCGGTGGCATAGATACTGCCAAGAACATGCTGGCAGGCCACTCACTGCGTAGGCACATAACCAGAGGGGACTATATCCTATGGAACGGAGAGAAAATGCAAGTTCTACGGATTTCCCTTACAGTTGCTGAACTCGACAGACAAGGCGAGATTCTGTTAGTCCCCAACGCGTTGTTGCTGAGTGATGTGTTGCGCCTGCCGGTGAAGTGTGAGGAATAGGAGGAATAGATAGAGTGCAGTACTAGGCGCCATTGATTTCTGGAAACTACTAGGCTCCAGAGGAAGCATAGATCGCCTCTAGAGCCTCTGCGCACTTCGCAAATACAAGCAGGCCCTTAGAAGAAATGATTTACCCACCCATACTGTTAGTTCAATGATAGGAGCCGATAAATCTATTTTCCTTCGGTATCAACCGTTTCGATAATTCTTCGTATCTTTTGCCCCGATCCAACCGGATCATCACATTCCATAATGAACGGGCCTCGGAATCCCGTCCTTACAGTAGCCTCTATTACCTTTCCCCACGCAACGGTCCCCTTCCCCACAGCAACATGTTGATCGTCGGTAGTATCATTATCTGCTATGTGCGTTGAGACAAGCTTGTGCCCCAAACGTTCTATGTAATCGTCAAGATCTCTAGTTATATGTCCATGACCATAGTCAATTGTCAGCCTGATTAGAGGTGACTTCACATTACTGAAGATATACTCAAAATCACTTATCCTATCTCCCAATGCTTTGTCTCCATGACAGAGAGTGAAGTTCTCAAGACCCAAGGGAATATCATGCTCCTCTAGCCTGGGCACTACATGTTTGCTAAGTAGACTGACCAAGTGTTCGAGTGATTGGCCCCTATCGGCGCCGTACGTCCCGAGATGGGTCACAACGTATTTAGCCTCAATACCCGTCGCGATCTGCATAATCTCGTCAATCTTTGGGAGCAGATCTTTGGTAGCGTTTATGCCAAGATCGTATTCCCCTACATATGGAGCATGGTATCCAACCTTCACTCCCGTCTTTGAAGAAAGCTGGCGTATCTTCTTGGCCTGCTCATCTGTGAATCTATCGGTGAAGAACTCGATAAGATCGAAGTTCGATTTGACACATTGCTCAAAGGTCTCCTCTACACTATTCCACGGGAAATGCACAGAGCTCACACCATATATACTCTCCACCTACTCCATCTCCTTCCGTTTTGGAACTATCCCTTTAACCCCGTCAAAGCAATCCCTTGGATAAACGTTTTTTGAGTGAAGAAGAATAGGACTATAATCGGCACAGTGACCACTGTAGAGGCCGCCATCAATAGTGACCATTCAACTGAATGCTCTGACCTAAATTGCTGTAAACCCAAAGATATAGGGTACAGTCTCTGTGTATTCAAGTAGATTAACGGACCCATGAATGCTCTCCACGCATCTAGGAAAGCGAACAGCCCCACGGTAGCCATCGCTGGTTTGGCTAGCGGCAAGATTATGCGAGTGTAAATCCCCAGTTCGGAGCACCCATCGATCCTCGCCGCATCCGAAAGCTCTTGCGGTATTGTCATGAAAAATTGCCTCAGCAAGAATATATAGAAAGCATTACCAAAAAACGTCGGCACAATAAGTGGCTTGTATGAATCTATCCACCCGTACGAACGAAATAACAGGAAAAGCGGAACCATACGCACCTGATACGGGATCATCAGTGTTGCGATCATTATAGAAAAGAGCAGATCCCTCCCCGGCCAACGTAGCCTAGCAAGGCTATATGCCACCATCGGGCAGGAGACTAGTGTACCTATACCAACTAAGAGCCCATAGTACAAGGTGTTCTTGATGTAAAGAGCTAGGGGTACCATCCGAAAAGCCCTTGGGTAGTTTGACCAAAGCGCCGGCCTAGGAATCAAACGAGGCGAATAGCTAAAAATCTGATCGTCTGGCTTCAACGATGTTGATACCGTCCACACAAATGGAAGGAGAAACAAAGCACTCAACAGTATCAGAGCCATATGCGCTATAAGTTTACCCGAGAATAAGCGGTTTCTGTGTTTCACATAGGAACCATTCATCTAATTTACCCCCTAGATCAATAGGATACCCAGAGCGCCTTTTTCCGCAAAAACATGCTCTATCAACCACCACTATAGAAAACCCATCGGCCGGAAGTCTTAAAGACAATAAGTGTAATAGCAATAATGACAACAAACAGAAACCAAGCCAATGCACATGCGTAACCCATATTGAGATAACCAAAGGCGTTTCTGTACAGATGTAGCATGTAGAAAAGCGTAGAATTGGCCGGTCCCCCGTCAGTCATTATGTAGGCCTGAGTAAACACTTGAAGTGAGTTAATGACCCCCATAACCAAATTGAAGAAAATAACAGGTGTAAGCATCGGGATTGTGATATGTCGAATACGGCCGAGAGTAGAAGCCCCATCCAGCTCAGCTGCCTCGTAAAGCTGTTCCGGGATATCTTGTAACCCTGCTAGGTAGATTACAACCGATTGCCCGGCGGCCCATACACTCATCAAGACCAACGAAAACTTAGACCATCGTTCATCCGCGATCCAACCAGGTCCCTCAATTGAAAAGAGTTTGTACAACAGATTGTTTATGAGCCCGTACTGGGGATTGAGAATCCAAAGCCACAAAATGGACGAGGCCACGATGGGAACTAAGACCGGCAAGAAAAATATAGTCCGATACACCGCCATTCCCTTAACCTTCATATTTAGTAGCATAGCGATACCTACACCCGTCAGGATAGTCAGGGGCACTGATAAAGCAGCGTAATATACCGTATTGTACATGGACTGCCAAAAATACTCATCTGCTCCTGTGAACATATCTATATAATTGCCCAAACCTATCCAGCTAGGTGGTGTCAAGACGTCAAATCTACACAGACTGTAGTACATGGAGGCCACTAATGGGTATGCCGTAAAGAGCACCAAACCAATTATATAAGGCAAGGCAAATAAAACCCCACTAATGGCTTGCGATCTCTCAAATTTGCTCATGCGTCTCATCTGCTCATCCCCCCCAAAATGAGGCTAGAACCGATTGCTTAGGGGACGGGAATAACTCCCATCCCCCTAAGAAAGGATCCTACTTCCAGCGTTCCATAGCCTTATTGACCTTGGCCTCAAGGTCCGCCATAGCCTGCTCTGGTGTCTTCTTTAGGTGAATAACAAGATCGTAGTTAATAGCGTCTTCTTGCTTCAGCAAATCAATTTCAGGGGTAACCGGTCGACCACTAGCCACAGACAGCAAATCTAAAAACATCTGCCAATTTGGCGTAGCGGTCTCTTGCAGTCTTTCGATAGTTCCAACGTTAGTAGGAATAGAAGAGGTGTTACTACAGTAAATGTATTGTCCCTCTTCGCCTGCGAACCATCGAGCGAACTCAAACGCTTCTTCCGGGTGCTTTGCTCCCCGCGGTATTACAACTGACCATCCGCCGGAGTAAGTGGCATTTCGACCACTGTGGGGATATGGTATGTGACTAACTCCGAATTGCAGGTTAGGAGCATACCGCTCTATACTAGCTAGCTCCCATACCCCGTTAATTTCCATAGCCACTTGACCCGTATATAGGGGATTTTGCTCTTGGGCCCCGAAGGCTGACGAGAATGTGTCTATCTTGCTGATGTCGTATTTTTTCGAATAGGATTGCATCCAGTGCAACATCTCTATGATCTTGGGGTCAGTAGCGGTGCATTTCTGGTTGACCTCATCATAGACTTGGCCTCCAAAACTCAAAGCCCACGTGTAGAAGAGACCTTGAGCCCGCCAAGGAACGAAACCAATGCGCTCCAATCTACCCCGAGCATCCAGTTTGGTCAGTTTCTCAGCGTACAGATCCAACTGCTCTATATTTGTTGGTGGGGTTTCTGGATCTAGGCCCACCTCCGCGAACATCTCTTTGTTCCAAAACAATCCTCGAGTATCAGTGTTAAAGGGCAATGAATAGACATTGCCTTTCCAGGTAGATTCCTTCAAAGCAAAAGGTAGATAGTCATCGGAGTTTAGCCCTGAGGCCTCCATATAGCTGTTTAGAGACACAAAGGAATCTCGAACTGCCCAACTGGCAGTGGAGTGCCTGTTAAAATAAGCAACATCAGGCGGTGTGCCGCCTGCTATAGCTGTCAGCAACTTTTCCTGCAGCACCAATCCACCGCGTCCCTGTGCCGATACATAAGTTCCCTCCACCTGAATATCGGGATTTGCTCTGTTCCACGTTTCTATCATACTGTCAACGACTTCTTTTTCCAATCCACCGAAGTTGTGCCAAAAAGAGATCGTGGTGGCACCGACACTACCAGCTAGCATTAGTGTTGCTAGAACAACCACACAGCATGCGAATACGCTTTTTCTCACGATAATGCCTCCCTGTTTGATCATGGATCTGAATACTATGAGCACAACCACATCGAGTCAGCACTTGTTTTCTGAGTATCACCTCCCTAGCTGCAGACATGATGCCAAAAAGGCATCGACCTAACAGGTCGTACATCACCCTTTTTCTGGGACAATACAGTCTTTCTCTGTAATGCCCACCCTGCCAACGATCTCCCTTACCCATGCATACTGCCCAATCTGCGACAAAGAGTGGGCATCTGAACCTAAAGCGATTTTTACCTTCTCCTGCTTAGCCAGCTGAAAAACGCGATAGTATGTGTCCTTTTGCAGAGGGGAGATCTTTTTGCGCATGGCCTCATTCAGCTCTATAGCAACCCCATATTTTCTGCAATTTTGCAGGATGTCAGCAAAATCGGCCAAGATTGATTTGTCAAACTCATGAACAATGGATAACTGGCAAATCATCGCACCAAGATGACCAAGAACATTCGGCCTAGCCTTGGCAATCACCTTATGCACCCAGTCAAGCCATTGGTTGTAGATCGTCTTCTCTTCTTTAGCCTCACGAAAGCTTTTGTCATGCCACCAAATAGAAGTGCCAGGAAATCTATGGAACGATGCGATTACCCAATCAATCCCCTGCGTCGGCGCCACTAAGGCCCCGTCAAGGCTCCTGGCATCGGCATCCATCTCCACTCCCAAAAGGACATTCTCCTCGTCAGGAGGAATTTCGGCTGTGATCTGTACAATCCGATCTAGGTCTTCCACATCAAAAACATGCTCTGTAATTGCTATACGCTGCAAACCTAGCGATGATCGTCGTTCCACAATAGCCTGCACAGTCATTGACTCATGGGAATGACCAGAATAAGTCGTATGAATATGGGAATCGTATGCGAATAGATTGGCGAACATCCTGTCACCGCTTTCCACAATAAGTACGCTAGATCACGCCTCATCCCCTAGCACTGTCTTTTTCCTGAAAGAAGGAGCGCCCTAGCAAGCTTCGCGATTTCTGGGAACTAAGCGCTTCCAGAAAAACCTCTATGATAAACAGCAGTCCGAATCGCGGGACTAAGTCTGTTTGATACACTCCAATCTCTCTTACCGCAGTCGCCAGAACAACATCGGCATAAGTCGCCGCTGTTGACGCCATGTAGTTAGTCAACACAATGGACTTGACGGACTCGGTCCGGACCAGCTCAAGGATTTTGCCGAGCTCAATACTCTCGCCACTATGAGACAACCCTAAAATGACATCCTTAGGCGTGCAGATGCTAGTCACAGTCTCGGGAGGTCTGTTATCACTCCAAGGAAGTGCCGTTAGGCCAACTTCCTGCAACTTAAAGGCGGTCATCTCCGCTATGTTCCCGGATATAGGCCCGGTACCGCAGACAAAGATCTTCTCACCTTGCCTAAGGATCTCTA
>JAAZMF010000039.1 GCA_012798955.1 Bacillota bacterium
ATGAGGGCAATGAATACCTGGAACGATTTTGTGGATCCATTGATTTACATCAATTCTGTTGAGAAGATGACCTTGTCATTGGGGCTGAAGTTGTTTCAGTCAGTGAGCGGTACTGAGTGGGGTATGATGATGGCCGCATCGACCTTAATGGTTTTACCTATAGTAGTGCTTTTCTTCTTTGCTCAGCAGTTCTTTATTCAAGGTATCACTGTCACTGGCATGAAAGGGTAGGGGCAGTAAGCGCAAAATGGCCATGGATAACAGGTCAATGATTGATTAAGGTAACTAATTAATTTCTGCTCTTGCAGGGGTGTAGCTACAACAGAAAGGGTGAATTCTAGTGAAACTAAGGATAGGTGTTATTGGTACAGGAAGGCGTGGCAAGGATCACTTGCGTCGATTGGCGGAGATGGACAATGTTGAGGTAACCGCTATCTGTGATATTTTGCCTGACGTGGCCGCAGAGGCAGCCAAGATCGGCAATTCCCGTGCCTATTTGGATTACAGGGAGATGCTAGAGCAAGAAAAGCTCGATGCCGTCGTAGTGGCTACTCCAACACCGGTCCATGGGGATCCAACGGTTTTGGCCTTAGAGGCTGGGCTTGCAGTCATGTGTGAGAAACCTTTAGCTTGGACCCTCAAAGATGCTTTACGCATAGTTGATGCCGCGGAAAGGACCGGTCAAATCTGTGAGACGGGTTATCAGTGGAGACACGATCCGTCGATACCTGAGGCTTTAGAGAGATTAGGAGACTCGGGTATTGCCTTAGTGCGGGGCACTTGGTATCACACTGTTCCCTTGGTAGATTCCATTAGGGATGTTAAGACTGGTGGTGGTCAAGTTTTTGATCAATCTACCCATACCATGGATTTGGCTAGGCTTTTTGCCGGCGATGTCAAGATGCTCTATGGGGCCTATACACTAAATGCCCGTTCCAAGGCAGATTTCGATAACCATGATAACTGGGACGGCTATGCTGTAACAATGCAATATGCTTCAGGTGCTGTGGGGAGTTTTGCCGGTACCTATGCATTGTTTTTGGGTCACGGTGAACCCGTCGTCCTGGATATTGTCGGTTCCGAAATTCTGATCAAATTCTTAGGTGACAAAGTAGTGGTAGTCACCCCGGATGGTAGAGAAGAGCTCGGCCTTGAGATGGAGGCTTTTACGGCTCAATCGGACATCATGGGTGACTTTGTCAAGGCTGTACAGTCTGGAGATCGAAGCTTTATCAAGTCGCCGCCGGCTGATTCTATTAAGAGTTTGGCTACGACTATCGCCGCAAATCTGTCAGCCCAGACAGGGGATCTGATCTCTCCTGAAGCTCTTATTGCTAGGGCTAGGGCTGGAGAAGATATTCCTGCAGTTCGACTAGATTAGCCCTTGATGAACGGCGGATGAGAGAGGCGTTAATATGTATCGAGGACATAGTGGTAGCACGATTAGATCCCATAACCGCTCCCTGTTGCTCAGACTCCTGCTTCTTCATGAACCAATTTCCCGGGTTGAGCTCGCATCCATAACAGGCTTAACTATGCCTACAGTACATGGTTTGATTAAGGAATTGATGCAGGAAGGTATTGTTGAGGAACTGGGGACCACAGACCCCCAAGGTGGAGGTGCCGGTAGAAGGGCCGCATTGCTTGGTTTGAGACCAAAGTCAAGGATGAGCATAGGTGTTGACCTAGGTGTACGGACTACTAGAATTGGTCTATTGGACATAAAAGGTGAAGTGCTAGCAGAGAAACAAGTGATCCGCCATGAGGCCGATGAAGAGCCCAGGGATACGCTAGATAAGGTGTTTTTGGCAATTGAAGAGACCCTTGACAGAGTCCCTCTAAACCCAAGGGATATAGTGGGACTAGGCATTGGTGTTCCAGGCCTAGTGGATGTGGCTACTGGCCATGTGCGTCGTACTCCTAACTTAGGGTGGCAGGGAATCCCCTTGGGGGCGTGGTTTCAGGAAAGGCTGGCTCTTCCTGTAATCGTCGACAATAACATTCGAGCCATGGCCATCGGTGAGCGCATGTTTGGCAGAGGGCGGGAAGAGGCTAACTTGATCTCATTCTTTGTGGGCCCCGGTATTGGGGCCGGGATATTGATCAATGATGACATCTTTCGAGGCGTTAGTGATGGCGCCGGTGAGGTTGGTCATACACTAATCGATCCAGCAGGCCCCGTATGTAGGTGTGGGCGTCAAGGCTGCCTAGAGGCGGTGGCATCCAATACTGCTATCATTCGAAAAGTCTGGGAAGCTGCAACAGCAGGCCAAGATAGTGAACTAGGCAACCTTGTGTTGCAGGAGCTATCTAGCCAGGATAGTGGAGAGCTCACCATCGAGGATGTAGTTAGGTGGGCAGAAGGGGGCAACACATACTGTAAAGAGCTTTTGGAGGATGCCGGTCGCTTTTTGGGTGAGGGTATCGCCAATTTGATCAACCTATTCAACCCCGAGCTAATCATTGTTGGAGGAGAGCTGTTCAATCACAGTGATCTGGTATTTGACAGTCTGGCCGCAACTGCCCGTCAAAAGGCGTTTTCTGTTCCCGCTGACAGTGTCGCTCTGGTTAAGACTGGCTTTGGCAAAGGCCAGGGACTCATAGGGGCAGGTGCTTTGGCGTTACGGGAGTTTTTCTACTCATCATCTACTTCTCAAACCCTAGTTGAGTATCCAAGGGTGGCCGAACAGGGTAGAGTTCGTAGATAGGTGCTTACATTATCATATACAACAAGTAATGGAGGAACTGCAGATGAAGGTAACTAAAGGTCTAAATTCACCCGAGAGAAGATGGCTAGGGATGGTGCCTTTGTTTGATCCTGAAGAGGGAACAACCATACTCGCTCCCAACGGCGAGGGCTCTGGCCACTGGAAGGGAGCCTGTAGCGCTCTTTACGATGACGAATCCGGCAAGTTTTATCTCTACTATAGAATCCGCTCACCCCGTCCACGGAGGGGGGGCGAATGTCGCATTGCTGAGAGCGTAGATGGTATCAATTTTACTGATATCTGGTCGGCAAAAAAGGAGGAGTTTGACACAACGTCCATAGAGCGCTCAGCTTTAGTCAAATGCTTAGATGGGAAATGGCGATTGTATATTAGCTATGTTGATCCCGCTGATAGCCGGTGGCGCACAGATATGCTGGAAGCCGATGATCCAAAGAGTTTTAAACCCGAGACTCGGCAGAAGGTATTAACCGCAGCAGATATCGATGGGGAAGGGGTAAAGGATCCTTATGTCATCATCGTTGGTGGCCTATATTACATGATTCTTAGCTATGCCACCAAGCCTGTAGTTAGAGATGATAGCAAAGTCGAAGAGATGCACGATACAGCTGACGTGTATAATACCGGGGTGTGCAAATCCAGCACCGGATTGGCAGTTAGCCACGATGGCATCAATTTCACATGGCTAGGAGATGTGTTTGCACCAACTGAGTCTGGCTGGGATTCGTATGCTGCCCGGATTGGCACTGTAGTCTATACCCCACCGGTGTTTACTGCTTTTTACGACGGAAGCGCGGATGTAAGCGAGAACTACGAAGAAAGAACTGGCATCGCCATTAGCTATAATCTGCAAGAGTATCACAGAATCACCCCTGATGGCCCTGCCTTGGTCTCTCCCTATGCATCCGGTTCCTTGCGCTACATTGATGTTGTGCCCTTTGAGGACGAATTGTTTTACTACTATGAAATGGTGCGGCCCGATGGTTCCCATGAGCTTAGGCTAAATCGCGTCAAGAGGTGATGGGATTGAAAATAGGTCTTCTGACAAACAGTCTGACCCAAGTTGGTTGGGACCTAGAGCAGATTGCCCGCTGGGCGAGTGAACACGGTATCAAATACCTAGAGGCTGGCCCAGCTGTACCCTTGGATATAGACCTTTTTGAGAAGGTGCAAGATAAATACAATGTGAAGATTAACGCCTTGATTTATTGCCGCAACTTCCTCTCGGGGGACCCGGAGGAGGCAAAGATGCATCGGGAACAGTTGAAGGCTAGGATCAAGTTTGCCGGGCAGCTTGGGGACGATGCCTTGGTGATTACTTCTACAGGTAGACCGCCGGAAGTGGATATTACCACAGGTTTAAGAAAAGGTGTAAAAACCGTTGTCAACTTCCTTGAAGAAATGCTGGAACTAGCAGAGCAACATGATGTGCGGCTCGTAGTTGAGAACTGCCCTGTAATGGGAAATATCGCTGTGTCACCCTATATGTATGACCTATTATTTGAAGAGATCCAAGATCTCCGTCTAGGCTGGGCATATGATCCGTCACACCTAGTTTTCCAGTTCTGTGATGTCTATAAGCCCGTTAAGACGTATAAAGAGCGGATTTACCACGTGCATGCCAAAGATACCTTTATTGATCATGGAATGCTTGCGAGGATAGGCACCATGGCCGAGCAGAATTGGTGGCATTATTGCCTACCGGGCAAAGGCGAGGTTGACTGGACGAAGTTCCTAGATGAGTTAATACAGACGGACTACCAGGGAATTGTGAGCATCGAGCATGAAGATCCCCAGTGGTCTGAGACTCCGGAAAAGGTGACACGGGGTATCCTGTTAGCAAAGGAACATCTGGAAAACAGTATAAGGTAAGATTTATACAACACACCCGTTTTCTAACCGATTACGTAAGCAAGGTTGACAAGCAGACCCCCGCCTTTGCAGGCGGGGGTTTTGGCAATTCAAAGGTCAGATGAGCAGGTGGTTGCCCGCCACGGAAAGGGAACCATTGTAGGTGCTCACTTTGGTTGTGCCGCAGAGGAAATGGACTATGTCGCAGATGTGATGCGCAAGCACCCACATTACATAGTGGACGTTGCAGCTAGGCTTCAGGACATAGGTCGCTACGACCCATCCCGGGTAGTTGAGTTTTTCACCGAATTCCAGGACCGGATCCTATTTGCTACTGATGCTTTTTTCGATAATGCAAGCAGTCAACCAGAGCACGTCATATTCCTGTGGGGCAAGTATAGAGAGTACTTTGAGACAAAGAATAAAGGCATGGAGAACCCCTCACGTCTTCTGAAGGGGCCCATAAATGCAGTGGGGTTG
>JAAZMF010000040.1 GCA_012798955.1 Bacillota bacterium
ATCGGCATCGACTACGATAATCATCTTGGTAAACATCATTTGGCCCATACCCCAAACAGCATGCATCACCTTTTTAGCGTGGCCAGGGTAGCGTTTTTTGATAGAAATGATGGCGCAATTATGGAAGACCCCTTCTAAGGGTAGATTGATGTCAACAAGCTCAGGCATCTGCAGTTTCAGAATAGGTAGAAATATGCGCTCGGTGGCCTTCGCCATATAGCAGTCTTCCATGGGAGGCTTGCCCACGATAGTGGCAGGGTAGATGGGATCCCGGCGCCGGGTAATACATGTCAGATGAAATACTGGGTACTCATCTTGAAGCGAGTAGTAGCCAGTATGATCTCCGAAGGGCCCTTCCAGGCGGGTTTCGTTGAGGTCAACATATCCTTCTAGGATAAATTCCGCATGGGCCGGTACTTCCAGATCAGAAGTGATACATTTGACGGTTTCCACGCCTTGCTTGCGTAGGAAGCCCGCGAGCAATAGTTCATCGATTTCCTTGGGCAAGGGTGCTGTTGCTGCGTAAATTGTGGCTGGATCAGCTCCCAAAGCCACGGCTACAGGCATGGGCTCTCCCATCTCTTTGTATCTTAGATAGTTTTCTCTGCCATCTTTGTGCAAGTGCCAATGCATACCTGTGGTTTGGCCATCATATACGTGCATGCGATACATGCCCATGTTCTGCTGTTTTGTTATTGGGTCTTTGGTGATAACTAGAGGTAGAGTAATAAAGCGGCCCCCATCTTCAGGCCAGCATTTTAGAATGGGCAAGGTGTCTAGGTCAGGTTCTCGCTCAACTACCTCCTGGCAGGGAGCCCTAGTGATTCGCCGGGGAAATACCCCGGCCAAATTGAGTAGGCGGGGTAGAGCTTTAACCTTATTTACAAGCCCAGCATAGGAGGATACATCCATGAGCTCGATGATCTCTTCACCGATTTCATCAAGTTCACTCACTCCTAGGGCAGTGGACATACGCTTGTAGGAACCCATGGAATTAATCAAAACTGGATATGCGGAACCCTTTACATTCTCAAAAAGCAAGGCTGGGCCATTGGCTTTAGAGATCCGATCAGTGATCTCGGTGATTTCAAGTTCCGGATCCACTTCGGCTTGAACACGCCGTAGTTCGCCTTGACGCTCCAGGGTATCTATGAATGCACGCAGGTCTTTAAATGCCAATCTCTTAGCTCCTTCCTAGAACCACGAAAGGGTGTGAAGGTCTTTTGCATGTTTGTCTTGGTAGTAGTTTGTGCCAGTTGATGCTACGTTTTGATCCCAAATGTCGCGACTCTCTCGGACATTGTAGCATAGTTTATTGAGCGTTGCCATGGATTGACCAAAAAATATAATGATTGCACTTAACTAATACTCTGCTCTATGGTATAATTGCCTGTGTTAGCTTGGAAAGTACCTGTATTCACGGTCACAAAGTGGGCTGTTTACGGGTGGACCTAATTGTGAAAAGCTACGTCAAGTGACTGCAGGAGGGGAATAGGAAGATATGAAACGTATCGTGATTTTGGGGGCTGGCTATGGTGGTGTAGCTGCTGCCTTGCGTTTGCAGAAGCGCTTACGCCGTGCCAAAGATGTGGAGATTGTTCTGATTGATCGCAATCACGTCCATACCCTATTAACTGAACTACATGAAGTGGCCGGTAATCGAGTATCAGAGGATGCAATTGTTGTCCCTTTAGACAAGATCTTCCAGTACACGAAAGTTAGGGTAGTGGCGGATGAGGTAGAATCAGTCGATTTTGATGCAAATGTTGTCAAAGCTGTCGGGGGCGAATATCCCTACGATTACCTAGTTTTGGGCATGGGTAGTAAGCCCGCTTATTATGGTATTGATGGCATGGAAGAGCATGCCCTCTCCCTATGGTCATATGACGATGCTGTAAGAGTTAGGGAGCATGTCCGCTCTATGTTTCGCCAAGCCGCCCGAGAGAAAAATCCCGCTCGCCGCAGGGAACTGCTTACCTTTGTTGTAGGTGGTGGTGGATTTACCGGTATCGAGCTTGTGGGTGAGCTTGCCCGCTGGCGACAAGAGCTATGTGCTGAGTTTGACATAAGTCGCACTGATGTGAGGCTCATGGTTTTAGAGGCCGCGGATAAGTGCTTGACAGTGCTAGATGATAGCCTAGTGGCGAAGGCCATGAAGCATTTGGACAAACTCGGGGTAGAGGTCTGGAACAATTCACCAATTGTGAAAGTGACCCCGGATACAATCGAATTAAAGGGCGGTCAGGTGATAAAGAGTCACACCTTAGTATGGACCGGAGGTTGTGAGACAGCCACGTGTCCCGCCGGGCTTGGTCTAGAGACAGCTGGACGAGGTCGCATTGTCGTCAATGAGTATTTGCAGACAGAGCATCCTAACGTCTATGCCATCGGTGATAACAGCTTTTTTGTGGCAGATGATGGCCGACCCCTACCAGCCCTAGTGGAACCTGCGTTACAGGGGGGGCAGGTTGCCGCCGACAATATTGTTGCCGAGCTAAGGGGCAAGGACAAGAAGCCATATAAGCCGAATATCCACGGAGTTATGGTATCTGTTGGCCGTGGCTATGGTGTGGCGGATTTGATGGGTATTAAGCTATCTGGCTATTTGGCAATTTTTATGAAGCACATGGTCAACCTACACTACTTGTTTGGGATTGGCGGATTTGAGCTGATCTTTGGGTACTTGGGCCATGAATTCAAAGACCAAAGAAAGCGAGACTGGCATCTATGTAAGCATTTCTGGGCAGATTCCCAACTGTTTTGGTTAGTGCCTCTCCGGTTATATCTGGGATATATGTGGCTGAAATCCGGTATTGACAAGATCAATTCGGGATGGCTACGGGAGATCATGATTAGTGGTGCGGCCGATGGGGGAAGTGCAGCTACAACCAGCGCCGTGACAGCGGCCACAGGAGCGTTGGAGACAGTTGGTGTGAGCGCGGCTTCTGCCGTGACGGCAGCCACAGGAGTTCTGGAAACAGTGGCAACAACGGCAGCCTCTGCAGTGACAGCTGCTAGTGAAGTGGCCGGTACTACTGCAGCAAGTCTTGTAGCCGACGGCACCAGTGGAGCCTCCATCATGAATCTAATCAGCGATCACACACCTGGCTGGTATGCTTGGATCGTTAATACTATTGTTGTGCCAAATGCGATGGTATTTCAGTATATGGTTACCTTTACCGAGATCATTCTGGGTGTGGCGTTCATCTTGGGGTTGTTCACCTTTGTCGCCGCGGCTATATCAGTGGTAATGAACATCAACTTCCTGTTATCTACAGGGTTGTATGACTATTGGTTCTTGGTGACCTCCATTGCTATGATGGGTGGCGCTGGTCGATCCTTTGGTCTAGACTACTATATATACCCGTACCTGCAAAGGCAGTGGCGCTATTTGGTGCGCAACAGGCGCCCCAAGGTGTTTCTATTTAGATAAATAGGGCCTAGAACGGGGCTCGGGAGTTGCTTCCTGGGCCTCTTTTTTGTATGCTTTTATTTAGGGAAGGGGGTTTTGGTGCTGAATAGAGGCAGAGGGCTGCTTGTGAATATTGTTGGGATTTTCCTGATCTTCGGTCTGTGGGCCCTAGGTGCAATGCTGCTACGCTCTCCGGCCTTGCCCTCTCCTATAGCTGTGCTCAAACATTTTAGAGGGGCTTTCTGGCCTACTTTGGTTTGCCATTTGTTTGCTAGTCTCAGGCGGATCCTCTTAGCTGTGGGTTTGTCTTCGCTCTTCGCCCTGCCCCTTGGGATTTTGCTGGGGAGAAATCCCTTCTGGCAACATTGGGGGGCGCCCATTGTTTATATGTTGTATCCCATACCTAAGGTAGCTTTCCTGCCGCTCATTTTCCTGTGGCTGGGCCTGGGAGATTCCGCTAAAATATTCTTAATGGGACTTATCCTCTTTTTTCAAACCTTTGTGGCTGCCATGGATGCCGCGGGTGACATTGAGCCTCGGCTAATTGACTCCCTTATCTCTCTGGGGGCTAGTAATCTAGATATTTATGTACATGGTATTATTCCGGCTGTGTTGCCCCGGGTTTTCACTGCCCTGCGTTTGGGAACTGGGACCGCCTTGGCGGTGCTTTTCTTTGCCGAGAATTTTGCGACTCGATGGGGTATTGGGTTTTTTATTCTCGATAGTTGGATGCGAGTTGATTATCGCAGTATGTATGGGGGTATCCTGGCCCTCGCTCTTTTGGGTGTTGCACTTTTTGGTGCTATTGACCTGATAGAACGACGAGTCTGCAGGTGGCGGTATACAGAGGATGTCTAAGTTTTCGATATCCCCCGGCGCTGACTACCTGCGATCATAGACCCGCTATATGTAGAGATATACAAGAAAATTGGGCGGTCTGTACTTTTCATGATGGGCCTAACCGGGCCCGTGGCGTGGGCAGGGATAGGGATCGGCATAGCGAAATAGGATGAAGGAGGTGGGCGGTGGGTACTAGATGTATCCGCAGTAATCCTATAAGACGCCCACGGGGAAGGGGAAAGGGCATGGGTCAGACAATTGTGGTACTCAAAGGCGATGAAACAGGGCAGGAACTTTTGGAAGAAGCTTTGCGAGTACTTGATCCTAAAGTGACGGGTCTTGATTTAACCTTTGAGCACTTCGATCTTAGCTTGGCATATCGGCGACAGACTAGTAACCAGGTAGTGTTAGATGCCGCCAAAGCAATGGTGGATGCAGGTTTCGGGTTAAAGGCCGCCACTATTACCCCTGAGGGCAAGGGTGATGTAGGTAGCCCTAATGCCATCTTACGCTCTGCTATAGATGGTCAAGTTATAGTGCGCACAGGTAGACGCTTGCCGGGTATCATGCCCCTTGGCAATCTAAAATCCCCCATTTCTGTGATTCGCATGGCTGTAGGTGATGCCTATGGTGCAAAGGAGTGGCGGGAAGGTGAGGGCGAGCAAGAACAGGCCTTCCGGACCGAGGCCATATCCCGGCAGACCTGTAGGTATGTTGCAGAATACGCCTTTCGCCATGCCAAGAGCATGGGTGCGAAAGTATTTGGTGGACCTAAATATACGGTTAGTCCTATCTATGAAGGAATGCTCAAAGAAGAGATGGATGCTGCGGCTAAGCGCCACCCCGATGTTTCCTATGAACCTCAACTTATTGATGCTACTTATGCTCTTCTGTGCAAAGTAGAGGGTGAAGGCCTTGTGATTCCCGCTCTGAATCGAGATGGTGATTGCCTGTCGGATCTAGTATTACAGATGTTTGGCTCCATTGCCGGTGCAGAATCACTTCTCTTAAGCTTCCATAGCGACTTGTCGCCGAAGGTGGTTATGGCGGAAGCACCCCATGGTACGGCACCGGCTTTGCAGGGAAAAAATATTGCTAACCCACTGGCCATGATTTTGGCTTCAGCCGCTTTACTTAAAACCTTTGCCCACTGCAAAGCACAAGAAGTGGGCAAGGCAATTGAAAAGGCCGCACTAGATTGTGTGGAGGCGGGCATTAAGACCGCGGATTTGGGTGGGAGCACGGGGACAAGGGAGTTCACTTCTGCGGTAATCGCAAGGCTAGGCTAGGAAGGTTACCATGACCACCGGCGGGAAGGCGGAGTTTGTGGGGGAATGTGTTAAAGCGAGTTGACTATTGGTTTATTTCTAAGCAAGAAGTGATAGGAGTATAGTATAGCAACCCGAGAAAGGGAGTGAGCCGGATGGGGAGTAAGCGGGCTTCTTATGTGATTGCGTCAGTGTTGGTTGTGTTCTGCTTTAGTTTTCTGTTTGCCGGTGGAGGACTCCGTGCTATAGCTGCACCTGAATACGGAGGGCATCTGGTAGTGGCAGTTCCCATCGATCCCGATACCTTTGATCCCCACAAGGCAGTGGCCGCGGCGACAAAGGAGATTGACTTTAATATTTACCAAGGATTGGTTAGTTACGATGCCAGGGGAGAGATTATCCCTGCCTTGGCCAAGAGTTGGGACGTCTCAGAAGATGGCAAAGTCTATACTTTCACCTTGCGGGAGAATGTGCTGTTTCATAATGGCCGCGCCATGACCGCCGATGATGTGCTCTTTAGCCTCAATCGGATTCGGGATGAAGCTACCGGGTATCCGTTGACGTGGCATAAACAGATCGACCATTTAGAGGCTTTAGGTGACGGGAGAATCCGCTTGGAGCTTAAGGCTCCCTATGCACCTTTTCTAAGTGAGTTGGCCGATGCGGCTATCATACCCAAAGAGGCGGTGGCGGACTTAACTACCCAGCCTGTGGGTACAGGCCCCTTCCAGCTAGTGGAATGGGTGATGGGGCAGCATGTCAAACTCAGCAGGTTTGAGGGATACTGGGAAGATGGGCTTCCTTATCTCGATGCCGTGACTTTTCGCATTTTGCCGGATCCGTCTACAGCGATTTTGAACCTGAAAGCTGGGACAGTGCATGTCATACCCCGCCTGTCTGCAGATGTGGCTTGGCAAGTTGAGCAAGATCCCGCATTGCAGCTGCTATCTGGCCCCATGAATACACCGCAGTTGATGGCTTATAACATGGAAAGGGCACCTTTTAATGATATTAGGGTGCGTCAGGCGATTAACTATGCCATTGACAAGGACCTTTTGATTGAAGGCGCTGCCTGGGGGTATGGTAGCAAAATTGGTAGCAATATGAGTCCAGTAATGGAGACATATTACACAGACCTGGCGGATTTTTACCCCCATGACCCCCAAAAGGCAAAGGCACTCCTAGCGGAGGCCGGGTATCCCCAGGGGTTTAGGAGTACATTATCTTTACCAGCAGATTACGATCTTCATGTCAAGACCGGTGAGATGGTGGCGGCCATGTTGGCGGAAGTGGGTATCGATGTCAGACTCGAATTGGTAGAGTGGGGCTCATGGCTAGATCGGGTGTATACCAAGCGGGATTATGATCTAACGATTGTGGGATTGGCAGGTAAGCTAGATCCACACACAGTGCTAAATCGTTATACATCAGACTATCCCAGGAACTTCTTCAACTTTAGAAGTACAGAGTATGATACCCTAATTGAGGAAGGTCTCCGTGTGACTGATTTAGCTAGTCGCCAAGCTATTTACCGCCGTTCCCAGGAGATCTTGGCGGAGGAGGCGGCTGCCCTATTTATCATGGACCCAAATGACCTAGTGGCTATGGCCAAGGGTGTGAGTGGCTGGCAGTACTATCCTAAGTATGTAGATGATGTGGCCCACGTATATTTTGGGAAATAAATCGGAATTTGGTGGTTCACTTGCAGTATCTGTGGCAGCGCACCAGTGCGCTTTTGCTTACTTTGATGATTGCTTGTACCATAACCTTTGTAGTGTTTAACATTATCCCAGGCGATCCGGCCCTACTGATGCTGGGCACAGAGGCAGAGCCAGAGGTGCTAGCGAGCCTAAGGCAAGAGTTAGGTCTGGATCTGCCTTTGCATCGGCAGTATTTTGATTGGCTGAAGGCTGTCTTTAGGGGAGATTTGGGTGTATCCCTTAGGCTAGGGCGACCGGTGGCGGCTTTGATCAAAGAGCGCTTACCTGTTACTTTAGGGCTAGCTGTTTTGGCTATGGTACTTACTATAGGTTTTTCTGTGCCTGCCGGGGCCTATGCCGCCGCGCATCGAGGTCAAGCAGTCGATTACCTGATGGTACTAATCTCACAAGTAGGCATGGCGATACCCCATTTTTGGTTGGGTATTCTCTTGATTTTGCTGTTTTCCATGCGTTGGCAGTTGCTGCCACCTGGCGGGTTTGTGCAGTGGAGTGTCGATCCCTGGCAGGCGTTTTTGTCGCTTCTATTGCCGGCTTTGGCTTTGGCTACCCATCGCATTGCCAGTCTCACCCGCATTACCCGGGCAGCTATGCTCGATGTATTAAGTCAGGATTATATTCGGGCCAGTCGCAGTCGGGGGGTATCCCAAACTGCGGTGATCTACAAACATGCACTGAAAAATAGCTTAGTTCCCATCGTTACGGTGGCGGGGATGCAGTTTGCCAGTCTATTGGCAGGCAGTATTGTGGCTGAAGAGGTATTTGCGTTGCCAGGACTTGGTCGATTGCTATTACAGGCCATTGGTTACCGTGATCTGCCCTTGGTACAGGGCATTGCGTTGTTCATGGCCATAGTGGTTGTCTGTATGAATTTCGCCACTGATATTTTATACCTTGTGATCGATCCC
>JAAZMF010000041.1 GCA_012798955.1 Bacillota bacterium
AAAATGCCGTTATCCATAGGCAGGCAACCCACAGAGACTTCTTGGCCGGTTATGGCGGTGATCAGTTGTTTTTCAGCCCCTTGAGGGTATTTAATCTGTAGAGGTACAACCTCGATATTGGGGTATGGGGCTATTGCATTTTCCATGGCGAGAATGGCATCAGGTTTGTTTTCTTCGATTCCGATAAACGCTTGACTTATGCCTAAGGCTTTGAGCAAAGCCCGAATACCATATACAATTTGCTCTGGCTGTTCCACCATCAATCGATGGTCACAAGTTAGATAGGGCTCACATTCACAGCCATTGATAATCAGGGTGTGGATCTGCTTATCTGGAGGTGGGTTGAGCTTCACGTGGGTGGGAAAGGCGGCCCCCCCTAATCCTACGATACCCGCTTCCCGAATTAGCTGCTTAATGGTGGCCCCGTCTAGTGATTCCAGATCTCCGGCAGGGGCGATACTGGGATCAAGCCGCTCTTCACCATCGTTTTCAATCACAATGGCCTGAATCTTGCATCCGGCAGGGTGTACCCGGGATTCCACAGCCTTTACTACCCCCGAGACGGGCGCGTGGACTGGTGCCGAAACAAAAGCATCAGTATCTCCGATTTTCTGTCCTTTGTTGACTATGTCCCCTCTTTTGACAAGGGGTTGGCAAGGGGCCCCTATATGCTGCTGTAAGGGGACGATTACCTCCGCAGGGGGCGCCATGTCCCGAACAGCTTTGCCACAGGTTAGTTCTTTATGGCCAGGGGGGTGTATACCTCCCTTAAAGGTTTTGCCTTTGCGCATGTTAAGCCTCCGTTCCATCTTCTTTGCTACTGACTAAAGCGGTCAAACAGGGTATGATTCGCCAAGAGAAAGGTTATTTCCTGTCGACTAGTGTAGAACAAATAGTGCCAAACATGAAAGCTCGCGCTTCGCTATTGGTTTGTGATAATTGCCACAATCCGTTTGTGTGGGTTTGGCGGGAATCTTCTGTGCTACTACAACCATCGCCCACTTCTATCTTTCAGTAACCGTACTAGCGGAATACCAAGGGCAAGCACCGATACAGATTCACTAAGACCTATCCCGATCACCGATAGCAGATATGGCACTCCAAAGATAAAGCGCAAGTAAATGCTGATTAAGAAAGCATTGAGTATTATCGGGGATGCATAAGCTATCCAGGTATGTCGATATTGGTAAGTCACCCAGGCTGCCAGCAAAGTCACTAAGCTACCGCCGAAAATGTCCCAGGGCCCTAGTCCACCTAGAATATTACTCAAGAGGACGGCTACGAACAATGCCGGGACTGCCTCCGGGTAGAATATGGGTAGCAAAGTAAGGGCCTCAGCCGGGCGGAACTGGAAAATGCCGAAGCTAGCACCAGCGAATATATAAACCAAAAGGATATATACTGCCGCGATTAAGGCAGCCCTGACTAGTTTCTGCGTTTGCATTTTGTGACCCCCTAGTATCACGCTATCTACATTCTAGCCATTATCTCCGATGAAAGCAATTTTGGGTGGCTTCCAGTACTGAATAAAAAAGGGCCACAGTAATCGCAAAGCGATAGACTGTAGCCCTTTGTTCTAGTAGGACGGTTACTAGGCCAATGCAGCTAGCTTACTAGCCGAATCTTTATCCAAGAAAAGTGTTGCCTTTGGATGGGTACGGAGAATTGATGCCGGGCATGCGGTAGTGATGGGCCCTTCTAGTGCATCCCGTACGGCATTCGCCTTGCGGGCATCGGGCACTACAGAGATGATCTCTTTGCAGGCCATAATGGCGGGAACAGTCAAAGTTATGGCCTGCTTAGGCACGGCATCGACATTGGGGAACCAGCCTTCCCCCACTTGTTGCTGACGACATGCTTCATCTGGCTCTATGATTTTCACCATCAAGGGGTCGTTGAAGTCTGCTACTGGTGGATCGTTGAAGGCCACATGGCCGTTTTCTCCAATACCTATAAAGCCTAGATCAATGGGGTTTTCCTGAATTAGCTTGGCGTACCTGCGGCACTCCGCTTCGACATCCGAGGCGCTACCGTCAATAAAGTGGAACACTTTTGGCTGAAACGGATTTACAACACGGGTTGTTAGCCACAGCCAAAAGCTAGCCGGATGATCCTTGGGGATACCCACATATTCGTCCAAATGGAAACCGGCGATTTTATCCCAAGGAATGGCTTGCTCCTTGAGGCCGTCCATAAACTTGAACTGTGAAGCACCGGTGGAAAACAATAGGTTAACCGGCTCTTTTTGGGGAAGCAGGGAGTTAACAGTCTTGGCCGCGGCCATAGCCGCAGCTCGCCCAAGCTCAACATCACTCTCAAAGACTTTCACGGCGAGTTTGCCGTATTGTAGCTCTTTCCACGGTTTAGTGCTCATAGCAACCTCCTTGATATGTATTACGTAATATGAGACTTGCATATACATTTCACCATTTGCATTACAAAATCCTTTAGTATGACTGCATCCCAGGGGTTTCCACGTCTTTCAAGGAATCCTCTATCACTTACCGAACTAGTGGGTGAGTTGCGGTTTGTAAGGGCAATTCACTATAGTAGGAGGGGAAGTGCGCATGTTGTCTACAATCAAGCTAGGCATCATAGTGGGATTAACTGAATTTCCTGAAGAAGCTTTTGGCAAAGTTAGGGAGCTAGATCTACCTACCTGCCAGCTTGCTTGCTGGAGACCGGAGATCTTGACAGAAGCCATGGCAGCCCAGGTGAAAGCCGCTGCAGCTAGGACGGGGGTGGAGATCACCACCGTTTGGGCTGGCTGGTCAGGCCCTGCTGTTTGGGATTTTTATGACGGCCCACTTACCTTAGGTTTGGTGCCTATTACCTATCGGGCCCAGCGCATACAGGATCTAAAACGGGCCTCGGATTTTGCCTTGATGCTAGGGGTAGACAGCATCACTACCCATGTGGGCTTTATACCGGAGGATCCCAATAATCCTACCTATCGGGAGGTGATTATTGCCCTGCGGGAGGTGGCAAATCACTGCGGGCGCAATGGGCAATACTTATGCTTTGAGACCGGACAAGAAACACCAGTCACTCTCATGCGTACCTTCAGTGATATAGGGCTTGACAATCTTGGTGTGAATTTGGATCCGGCAAATCTGCTTATGTATGGTAAGGCCAATCCAGTGGATGCCATGGATGTATTGGGTCCTTACGTTAGGGGCGTCCATGCTAAGGATGGCGAATATCCTACTTGCGGACAAAGGCTTGGAGTAGAAAAGGCCTTGGGTGAAGGTAGGGTGGATTTCCCGGTTTTGATCAACCAACTCAAAAGTCACGGTTATCAAGGGGCGATCACTATAGAGCGGGAAATCAGTGGTCCACAGCAGGTTGAAGACATTGAGCGGGCGAAGACGTTGCTCTTGCCCTTGCTATAGTCGCAACGCTGGAAGGATCACGGAGATTCTAAGGTTGGTTGATATGCAATTAGTCGGGGAGGGTGGGTTTTATCATGTCTGAGCTTACATTTGGTATTATCGGGCTTGGTCAAAGAGGCCTTAGCTACGGTCAGCTTTTGGCTAGAGAGCTTTCTGGGGTTGGACGGGTTACGGCATTGGCCGACATTAATGTGAAAAGAATGGCTGGCGCGGCCGATCTTATGGGACTGACTGATGTAGCCTTTCATAGTGATTATCATGACTTGCTGGCTGATCCTGCAATTGATGCTGTAATAGTTACTACACCGGACTTCACCCATGAACTTGTGGCTACCGACGCCCTTATGGCTGG
>JAAZMF010000042.1 GCA_012798955.1 Bacillota bacterium
AAGGTGTCTGCAAAAGACACTGAGGGTAACGTGTTTTCTGGTCGCGCAATTGGTATCGATACTAGTAATTGCTTAGTCTCCACTCAAGACAAGCTTGTCGCCACCATAGGGATTAGTGATTTGATCGTTATTGATACAGAAGATGTGTTGTTTATTTGTAAGAAGGACCGAGATCAGGATGTGAAGGCCCTGCTGAGGCGCTTGCGGCAGACTGGATGGGAAGAGTATCTCTAGCAAGTGTAGTCAAGGAGGTCTGCTAAAGGGAGGGCGGTGGGCTTGGGTATTACCTTTGGCACAGAGGGTTGGCGGGGCATAATGGGCCAGGATTTTGATATGGCTAACGTCCGGCTGGTTGGGCGTGCGGTAGTTGCCTATTTGCAGGGTTTACCACCTGATAAGAAGACGCGACCGGTTGTGATCGGATATGATACCCGGTCTTTGTCCCAAGATTATGCTAGAGAATTGGCGTGTGTAATCAGTGCCGGTGGTATTCCTGTATTGCTTAGTAATAAGGCGGTGATCACGCCTGCCTTATCTTTGGCAACAGTCCAGCTAAATGCAGGACTTGGCCTAATGATTACCGCAAGTCATAATCCGCCCCAATATAACGGTATCAAGTTTAAGGGACCCTACGGTGGTCCCATAGATGAGGATACCATAGCGGGGATTGAGGCTTGTTTGCGGGGGATGGCAGGGTCACCTTCTATGGATGTATCTCCCGGCGGGATCCTACATGGCGATTTTGATGCTTTGTATTTACCTGCGGTGGGGAAATTGTTTAAGGACTTAGTAATCCACCCTTCGAATCTAAAGGTAGTTGTCGATACAATGCATGGTGTCGGAAGAGGCTATTTTGATCGACTATTGGAGGAGAAGGGGGTAGAGGTGATCAGGGTTCGGGAGGAGGTGATACCCGATTTTGGGGGCATTTGCCCAGAGCCTGTAGAGGCTCATTTGGGACCACTTAAGGCCGCGGTGATAAGCCATCAAGCGGATCTAGGCGTAGCTACTGATGGAGATGGGGATCGCATAGGGATCGTTGATAATACCGGTGCGTATGTGGATGCCCATCGGGTTTTCCTACTCTTGCTAACCCATCTGTATGAAAACCGTGGGCAAAGGGGAAGTGTGATCAAGACCTTTTCTACTAGCTTCCTTGTGGAAATGGCGGCCGAGAGCTTCGGACTAAAGGTAAGGGAAACGCCCATTGGATTTAAGCATATCGCTCCATGGTGTCTAAAGGAGACCGTAGTTTTAGGTGGAGAGGAAAGTGGAGGCTACGGATTTCCCTGGCATTTACCGGATCGTGATGGCGTATTGGCTGGACTGTTATTGGTGGAGTATATTGTTCAAAGTGGCAAGACACTCAATGCTTTGGTTGAGGAATCAGTGAAAAGGTTTGGGCCTAGTGTCTATCGTAGGGTTGATCTGCTCCTATCCACAGATGCAGATGAGAATGGCAAAGTCCGAGGATTGCCCGCCGTAGTCCCCTCTGCCCTAGGGAGGAGGGTAGTTACTGGCGTGGCGACCTTAGACGGACTCAAATTGAAACTAGGTGAAGAGGGCTGGATGCTTTTTCGCATCTCCGGTACGGAGCCGCTCCTTAGGGTCTATGCCGAAGCTATCTCTGAATTGGTACTAGATGAGATCATGACGGCAGGAATAAAGTGGGTTAACGAATCGGGCTATGGTAGTACGATTCGAGGGGTTTAGTAACCATTTTAATGTGCAAGACCCCACGACGGGTGGATAGTGATTAGCATTGTGCTATAGGGGACAGGCCCCATGGTTGCTCCTTGGGAAAATAGGAGCTGCCTCCCATAGCCCCTGGAGCCTAATGTACATAACTATATATTAGCTTTGCGGGTGGATAAAAGTCCGTAAGCGGAACTTTGACCAACTGTTAAGGCTCATCCCACATCCCTCCCTTTTGGGGAGATGGTCCCGATACGCGTGGAGCTGGCACAAGTTGCGGTCTTGTCCACAGAGGGGCTATCTCCCCTTTTTCATCCAAACAGCAAACCCAATTCGACCTGAATTGGGTGGCCTAAGGACTTTGCACATGGTGTCTAGACGGCAAGTGGCTCAGTGTCCAGCACAGGATATCTATAGTCAGCCGCCACGGCGAAAGGTGGTTCGCAAGAGTTAGTCAATACTGATTAGGCCGTAACGAATTGCCCACAAAGCGACTTTGGTGCGGTTGCGAGAACCCATTTTCCTGTAGATGCTGGTTATGTGATTCTTGACAGTATGCCTGCTTATGAAAAGTGTTTTAGCTATTTCATCGTTGGCGAGGCCTTTGGCAATTAGCTGTAAGACTTCTTTTTCCCGGGGCGTGAGTTTGGCAAATTGAGTGCCTTCGTTGGACACATTTTCCACCTCCAGTGCGCCGCCATGGTGGCAACTGATGTTAGCGAAGAGCTATAGTTAATCCTATGAGCCGTGGGCTTTGGGCGAACTAGGAGTTTGTTCTGGTTTTTGACCAATTTTGCCGGTAGGACACGGATTCTATGCATATTGCATAGGATGACAATAGCCACGGTCGTTGGGAAGGGTGACATGTGTGGGTGAAAAAGGAGAATTACTGCAAGTCCTGGGTCAATGGCCGATAACACCTCAGCAGGTAAGCCCCTATAAGGATGTATATAAGGTACAGGCGGTAGAAGGGCTTTACTGCCTCAAAGAAATAGATAAGAAACCTCGGCGGGCATTGGCTCTTGAAGGTGTTATGGAGCACTTGCTAGACAAAGGCTTTACTAAGACGGCAATGCCCCAGCGGGGTCGTGAAGGGCGTATATTATGTCAGTCTTCCTCGGGGCGCCATTACATTCTTACTGACTGGTTGGTGGGGCGCAGACCGGTTTTCCGCACTCTTGATGAGGATATTTTGGGAGCGACTACTACGTTGGCGCTTTTTCACGAAGCGTCTTCTGGCTTTGTTGCTCCATCTGGGGGTAAGTTGCGCAATCGACTCAAACGTTGGCCATCACGATTCACCTCCCGCCTGCGGGAAGTTGTAAAGCTGCGTGAAGAACTGAATCACAAGCCCTTTCTAGATAATTTTGATCGCGCCTTCGTTGACTACTTTCCTTGGATACTTGATAGGGCACAGGAAGGCTGGGGTATTCTAGCTACGTCTCAGTACGATAGTTTAGTAGAAGCAGCCCGGAAATCCCGTTCATTCTGCCATGGGGATGTGGCACAACGGAACTTCGTGGTTACCGGACTAGGGGAATATCACATTATCGATCTTGATCTGACTAGACGGGATATTAGGGTGGCAGATCTTTACAAACTCTTTCGGGATGTCATGAAAAAGCGCCGCTGGGACTTTAGGGTAGCTCGGCTAATCTTGGAGGGATATTCCGAGGTAAGCCTGTTAGGGCCCGAGGAATTGTCTGTTCTGTATGCTCTCCTATGTTACCCCCATAAAATAATCCATTTACTATTGCGCTATTACGTTAAGCGGGAGGGGAAAAGTTACAGTTGGTCGACTCGCAAGTTCATCGAGAAGCTGCACGAATTGGGCCAGCAACGGGATATGATCGACACTTTTCTTGAAACGTTTAAAAGTGAATATGATATCAAATAGTTCTAGAGGACTGTAGTCAGTGAATCTAGGATCCAGTCAGCTACATCTGATAGGTGGTCACCGACGAAGTCTGGGTTTGTGCTTCCATGTGCAATGAGGCTTTCGTGTTCTAGCCCATAGCCTGTGCGAACAAGCCCCGTATGAGTGCCAGCTTGCCGACCAGCCTCGATATCTGATAGCTTATCTCCGATTGTATACGAGGTAGTTAGGTCTATGTGCAAGTCAGAAGCTGCCGTAAGCAACATACCAGGTTTAGGCTTGCGGCAAAGGCAATCTTGCTGATAGGGCGACATGCCTGCCTGGGGGTGGTGGGGACAGTAGTAGATTCTAGCCAAGTGGATATTGGCCATAGCAAGTTCTTCTTCCAGACGATTGTGGATACATCGCAGCATCTCCTCATCGAGATAGCCCCTGGCTATACCTGCTTGGTTAGTGACTAATACTAGCTGAAAGTGGTTCTGTAGTCTTTGGAGGGCGGGGATTGCTGTGGGCAGTAGCTGGATTTGACTGGGGTGTCTTAGATAGTTGGTTTCTCGGATTATGGTTCCGTCCCGATCGAGGAAAATGGCTGGGGACAGTACCGCTTTTGGATTATTTCCCGCCATGGATATGCTCCCTCCGTCTTTCTTGCTTTGTTTTTCTATTAGCTTTCCATGTCCTATCCTATGCAAGCATGGCGGTGCTGTGCCAAAGGAAACATACCCGCGTCGCAAACGGAGGTTCCCGAAACACAGGTTTGATCTATCCACATTCTGTGGATAACCTGTGGATAACTATGTGAAAAACAGGGTATTCGTGTTGGATTAAGGGGCGAACTTCGTTGACTTGGGCTACAGGTTGGGGTAAAATAGATATGTCGCTACAGCCTATGAGTGAAATACTAGGTAGAAAGTAGAGATTGCCCCCGTAGCTCAGGGGATAGAGCAGCAGTTTCCTAAACTGTTGGTCGCAGGTTCGATTCCTGCCGGGGGCGCCATCTAAGGTGTTATGTCTGGTGAACAGAGGTAACACCTTTTTGCTATGCGATACTCCCAGGCGTTGGGATTAATCGGCTGGGAGGAGACATAGGCTTACAGATAGAAAGAAACTGAAGGCGGTTATTGGGCTTACTTGAACGTTGTGGAGACATGGCCAACCTAATGGCTAATCGAGACTAGGGAGAAGTGTTTGATGCAGGGAAGACCTACGATAGTTACATACGACCTGCACCAAGGGCTAAAGCCAGCCTTAGAAGGTCTACTGATATACCAGGGTATTTGGCAAGACCCGGTTCTAAATGCATTCCGTTCCCTTGTTGGGGAACTGGATTTGAGTGATCAACTGCTTAGGAGCAAGGGGGAAAGCCAGGAGAATCAGTCAAATATAAGAGACACGAGGGCGGGATGTGGGGAGCCACGCCTTAGCGAGGTTTACTATGCTTTCCTCGGGTTGCTCATGGAATCTAATGCGGGCATTCGCCTAGACAGTGGGGTAGAGGGCAGTGTGTGGCAGGAGCATCTTCTTGACATCATGTTGGCCTATAGCAGTCCTGTATTGGAGGCCTTGTGCAAGGAAGGCCTGGGGTACGGAAAGGCCAGTGCCTTTTCATGGCATATGGATGTTTTGAAGCACGATTTGATGCTATTGTCCAGGCTGTTCTGGGCCTTTGATGCAGGAGTTTCCAGATGGATAGCAGAGGCCTTGGTAGATACATCACTACCGCAAGACGGTATCTTGCATGCTCTTCATCGGTGGCAAGCTGGGGAAGAACCGATGACATCTGGCGCAAGCCATAGAGGGGAAAACACCCTGCGGCATGGAGCCCAAGGAACTGAAGCATCTTCGGCAAAGGCGGTTCTGGAGAATGGGGCCTTAGCTCTGAAGGGGCAGTTTTACAGTACCTGTGACTGGGCAGAACTGGCACCTCTTCTTATAGATTATCATGGCAAATATGGCATAGGCCATTTTGCCAAACATGCTGCATTTACTTGGTCTTCTGCTCCTGGTGGCGGTCTAGTAGGTGTCGATGTAATAGACCCCATCCAACTCGATGAATTAAGTGGATATGGGGAACAGGTGGAGAAGGTTGTTGTGAACACGGAGCGGTTTTTGCAGGGGCTACCCGCCCATAATGTATTGCTGTATGGTGATCGAGGTACAGGTAAGTCTTCTACAGTAAAAGGTCTTATACACAAATTCGTTGACCAGGGGTTACGCTTGGTGGAAGTGGGTAGGGAAGAGCTTGGCGGGCTTGGCGATCTTGTGCAGAATTTGAGTAGAAGCTCCTTGAAATTTATAGTATTTGTGGACGATCTTTCCTTTGAGGAAAATGAAACAGAATTCAAAGCGTTGAAATCGGTCTTGGAAGGTAGCATAATCAGGCAACCAGACAATGTCCGTATTTACGCCACTTCCAATCGCCGTCACCTGATCAAAGAGAGTTTCTCTGATGTGGATGCCGGGGGCGAGTTACGTTGGCAAGATACTGTGCAAGAGAAGCTATCACTTTCTGATCGATTCGGGTTGACAGTGATTTATCCGTCGCCTGATCAGAAAACCTATTTGTCCATAGTAGAGCATCTCGCCGCGATGGAGGGGCTTTCCATGGACCAAGGGGAGCTTAGGGCAAGGGCCTTACAATGGACGCTCTGGCATAACGAGCGTTCGGGTCGCACGGCTAGACAGTTTATAGATGAGTTGAAGGCCGAGCAAGAGATGCAGGGCTAAGGTCTTAGGAGTAGATATCCTCATTTAGCACCTCGTAGTTTGTTGTGATGGGGTGGTTTTGTAGGCAAGTTAATATGAATCAAATCATGAAAGAGGTGGGGTTAGTGGCACTGAAGGTTGGTGTTCAGCTGTATTCGGTAAGGCAGTCCCTTATGGAGGACCCCTATGGGACATTGGCAAAGGTTGCAGAGGCTGGTTACAAGTACGTAGAGGCCGCCAATCATGACTCGACTACCGATCCTGGTGTTGGTTTTGGCGTTCCGGCCGAAGCCATGAAGGAGAGTCTAGACAGCTTAGGTATGTCCATAGTAGGGTGTCATGTTCATCCCTTGGAGCCGGAACGTCTTGTTGAGATCTTGGATTACCACCAAGCTGTAGGGAATAAGCAGATAGGGGTTGGCATCGCGTTTTTCCCGTACAACGATATCGATTTTGTCAGGCGCCTCTGCGATTCATACAATCGGATTGGTGAAATGTGTAAAGAGCGAGGTATGCGATTCTATTACCATAACCACTACCAGGAGTTCCAGGTGTTTGGAGACAAGACTGTATACGATATCATGATGGAAAACACCGACCCCGAGTTACTGTACTTGGAGCTTGATACTTATTGGGCCATGCGGGCTGGGCAAGATCCAGTGGAGCTGATTGAGAAATACAAAGATCGCTTAGTACTTTTGCATCAAAAGGATTTTCCTGCAGACGCATCACAACCCCTAGTTGTTTATGAAGGCTTAGTTGATCGGAATCAGGAGATCAGCATGGAAACCTTTGCTAACGCAATTGACCCCTTAACCTTTACGGAAATTGGTACCGGGACATTGCCCATTCAGAAGATAATTGATGCGGCCCAAAAAGCACCGCATCTAGAGTACATTATTCTTGAACAAGATCATACCCAGCTAGATGAAATCGATTCAATCAGAACTAGTATGGAGGCTTTCAGGAAGTTTTCTGGAGTGGAGTGGGTCTAGCAGGGTGTAGTGAAAAGCAGCGGACATTTGCTTTAAGAGATGGATAAGTAATTTAAAACACGGCAGGTGGCGCCAGATTCAGGGTGCCGCCTTTTTTTTTACAAGGTTATTGAAGCTGGAGGAAGGAATTTCCAATTTATAAACGAATAAACATATTATCATAGTATGTTCATATTCACGCTGAGTTTACAGTATGCAGGTGTTTGTGTAGAGATGGGCGCTTGCTGGCGCTAGGGAGGACACAATGTTTGCAGTAGACGGCCCGCCTAAGGGCAGAAAGGTTTCAGACGCCATTGTTGACTACATGATGAAGCAAATTGCTTCTGGAGAACTAAAGGCGGGGGACAGGCTTCCGCCGCAATCGGAGTTGGCGGCACAGCTTGGTGTGAGTAGAACTGCACTGCGGGAGGCGGTTCGTAGTCTAAGCCTTATGGGGCTTTTGAGTGTTAATCAAGGTGACGGAACCTTTGTATCTCAAGTGGTGCCGGGGTTGTTTGTGCAACCTCTATCTTTCATGTTATTGATGGACAATACACACATACTGGAGGTAGTGGAGGCTCGGGCCATCATTGAGGTTAAGACTAGCAGGCTTTGCGCTATACGGGCCACCGATGAGGAGCTTGAGGCGCTTGGAGCCATAGCGAAGGACATGGCCTCCTGCCTAGATTCCCTAGAACGCTTTAGCCAACTGGATCTAGATTTTCACGTGCAAATCGCTAGGGGAACACATAACTCAGTGCTGGTAGCTGTCATAGAGACTATACAAAGTCCGTTATTGGGCCAAGTGGAACGTGTGCAGGGGTTACCAGGTGCTGCCGAGCGAGCCATGGACTATCACATGGGCCTTGTCAAGGCGCTCCAGCGGCGGGATGCTAAGGCCGCTTCAACGATGATGCTAGAGCATCTCGATGACGTAAAAGACGCTGTTATCGCACATGCTCGAATAACTCAAAATTCCGACATTACCTAGAGTTGGTTACTTGATATATGGAACCGGTGCTTTTGGACGCAACTTAAGGGAGGTGGTAGGGGAGATAGCTTAGTGTAATAGATTGTTGTTCCTGTCGTGGTACGCTTTGAGATTACTTGAAAAGCATGAGAGGGGTCAACAGAATTGATGAAAAGACTATCTATTGTTACTGCTGTGGTAGTGCTCCTTATCACAATGTCCGCGAGTACACTATTTGCTGCGGATCCGATCAAGATCGGTATTCTTGAGAGTCGCTCCGGCACTTTCGCTCTCCATGCTGGGCCAAAATATCTAGCTGCTCAGCTTGCGGTGAGTGAGATCAATGATGCTGGTGGCGTATTAGGTCGTCAGCTGGAACTGATTGCGCCGGACCCACAGTCTGATAACAGGCGCTTCCAGGAGTTAGCTAGGCGCCTCATTTTGAGAGATGAAGTCGATGTCCTCTTTGCAGGCTTTGCCAGTGCAGCCCGGGAAGCTGTAAGGCCTATCATCAATGAGTATGAGATGCTGTACTTCTACAACAACCAGTATGAAGGCGGCGTGGCTGACAAATATACCTTCTGTACGGGTCCAGTTCCCGAGCAGCAGATTGAACCAGTGATTGAGTATTGTATTGAACAGTTTGGTCCTAAGATGTATATCTTGGCGGCAGACTATAACTTTGGCCAGCTAAGCGCAAAATGGACCCATGTATTCGCCGAGAAGTATGGCGGAGAGGTTATCGGGGAAGAGTTTATTCCTCTAGAGGTAACTCAGTTTGCATCATCCATTGAACGTATTCAGCAGGCTAAGCCAGATTTTCTTGTCATGTATATCACTGGTGACCCACATGCATCCTTCTATCCTCAGGCTGTTGCTGCTGGCTTGAACATTCCCTTTGCTACCAGCATCAACGTGGCTCAGGGCTACGAGCACAAGCGGTTTAACCCACCGGCACTAGGTGGCATGCACATTGGTGTCCACTATGTGGAAGAGCTACCTACTCCTGCAAACGAAGAGTTTGTAGCGCGATTCCGCAAGATGTTCCCCGATGTTCCCTATATCGGTGAGCAGACCCAGAATACCTATGTGGGTATCCATTTATATGCACAGGCCGTGGAGAAAGCCGGCACAACTGATATTCCCAAGGTCATCGAAGCGCTGGAGTCGGGGCTTTCCTTTGACGCTCCTGAAGGGAAAGTATATCTAGATCCCAAGACCCATCACTTGGTTCGAGACGTGAGAATTGTCGTTGTTGATGACAATCATGAACTTCACTTCCCGAAAACCTATCCACAAGTGTGGCCAGATTGGCTAAGCAAGGAAAAAGGCGTGGATCTAACGAAAAAGGCCGAGTCTATTCAGTACGAGCCGTAAGCATAAATCCGAGTAATTGGGTAAAAATCTAGCGGTTCGATAGAGGAATGATCTTGGTAGCCCGGAGTTAGAGCCCTCTGGGCTACCAAACCTCTTTAGAACTAGGGGAGGCTAAGGGCAATTCATGGGTGATTTATTTGGTGCTGTGTATTTGTATCTTGACAGTATGGCTTTCTTGTTTCTCTCTGCTGTGGGGTTAATCATTATTCTTGGTATGATGGGTATTACCAACATGGCACATGGCGAGTTTATGATGCTGGGTGCCTATTCTGCCGTGTTGGCTACTAGAGCAGGGCTACCCTTTCCTATCTCAGTGCTTTTCGCCACGTTGGTAGTCGGTGTCTTTGGGATGATCCTAGAACGGCTTGTTATTCGCAAGTTCTACGGCAACCTGCTGCAAAGTCTGGTAGCAACCTGGGGTATTAGCCTGCTAATCAGCCAGGGAATGTTGGTTGTAATGGGGCCCTCCCTACAGACCATCCCCATGCCTTTGGGTGGGATAACTGTGGCCGGTAAAGCCTATGCGGCGTACAGATTGCTCCTGGCTTTTATCGCTATGGGGTTGCTAGTGGTGTTGTGGTACATCTTCAACCGTACCAAGTTTGGCATGCGGGCTAGAGGTGCCATGCAAAACGCTGAGATTGCAGAGACAATGGGCATTAACACTTCCCGGATGTATCTGGCAACTTTCGGGATGGGATCTGCATTGGCGGGATTTGCTGGAGCTCTATACGCCCCCACAACGGTGTTGGCACCTTTGTATGGGGCTTCGTTCCTAGCTCCAGCATTTGTCACTGTAGTTGTTAGCGGAGGCGCTAATGTGATTCAGGGTGCCTTGGTTACCAGCGTGTTCTTGGGCTTTATCGAGGGCACGGCCTCTAGGTTATCTGGAACGTTTGTGGGGAGAATGGCACTATTGGCAGCTACCATGATTATCCTACGGGTACTTCCAACGGGGATTTCGGGTTATCTAGAGGCTAAAGGGGAGAGAGCACGATGAAGAAGCCAAGCAAATTCAATCGACTGCTTAGGACAATTAATGGACCCTTTAGCCTGGGGCGCACACCGGTATTCTGGCTTTGTCTTGCCCTTGTAGTTGGGTATCTGTTCGCATATCCCAAGATCGCCACTCGGTATGACGTGATTAATCTTACCTATTTCATATCTTGGACTTTTGTGGCTATGGGCTTAAGCCTAATTTGGGGATGTGGGAATATACTCAGCTTTGGACAGATGGCCTTCGTAGGCATAGGTGGTTATGCCTATGGTGTTATAGCCATCAATACCATTGGTGCGACTGGTAACACGGTCCTTGCCCTAGTGGGTGGCGTGGTGATTCCTTTCTTGGTGGCCGCGCTGCTGGGGTATTTTGTCTTCTATGGGCGAGTAAGTGGGGTATATGTCTCTATCATGACCTTGGTTTTCACTTTGGTGTTAGAGACATTTATGGAGCAAACAGGTGGTAGCCAGTGGCGAATAGGCAAAGCTGTTTTGGGTGGCTACAATGGTATGACTAACATACCTCCTATAACCTTTGGAACTCCGGGAGCATCGACGGCTCTCAAAGGGGCGTCTCTATACTATTTTGCTATGATCTTGATGGTTGTTATCTACCTGTTCTTGAGATTCTTGGTGAATTCCAGATATGGTGTGGGATTGATAGCAACCGGCTCCAACCCGGAGAGGACAGAGGTTCTAGGTTATGATACGAGGCTAATCCAGTTGATTGCCTTCGCCATCGCTGGAGGATTGGCCGGTCTTACAGGTGTGCTTTATGTAGCATGGGGTCACTATATTACCCCATCTACTATGGGTTTGACCAACGCTTCTTTGCCAGTTATCTGGGTCGCTGTAGGCGGTCGGAAGAGTGTGCTGGGTTCAATCATATTCGCCATATTACTACAGTATTTTACCCAGTTCTTGGCTGTTACTGGTAGCGAATATGCTTTAATCGTATTGGGAGCGCTATTACTGATGATTGTTATGTATATGCCCGAAGGAGTCCTACCTCCTATCTTTAGGTGGCTTGGCGGTCTTGGCTCCAAGAAAAACAAAAGTGTTGTTGCCGGGGCAGAACCTAGAGGGGGTGCTAATGCATGAGTGGTAATAGAGCACAAGAGCCTATACTGCGCCTTGTCGATGTAACAAAGCGCTTCGGAGGGCTCACCGCGGTCAATAAGGTCAACCTGGATATTTACGAGGGAGATCTGCATTTTCTGATCGGACCTAACGGTGCCGGCAAGAGTACTGTGTTCAAAACCATAGTGGGTTATCATAAACCTGATTCAGGCCAGGTAATTTACAAGGGACAGGATATTTCCAATATGGAGCCCTACCTTAGGGCGCGACTGGGATTCTCCATCAAGTTCCAGACACCTAGTGTTTATCCCGATCTTACTGTAGGGCAGAACATGACTGTTGCTTTAAACCGTCGTAGATCAGGGATCACCAATCCAGAGCAAGAGATAGCTGACAGGCTCCATATGGTAGGACTGCATGGTGTGGAGGACATGTTGGCCAGTAGAATCTCCCATGGACAAAGGCAGTGGTTAGAGATTGCTTTAGCATTGGCAGTAGATGTGGAGATTTTGCTCCTAGATGAGCCCAATGCGGGGATGACTCCCGATGAGACATTTCGTACAGCCGATATTATTCGAGAGCTCAATCGGCGGGGTATGACCATCATCGTGATCGCCCATGATATGGAATTTGTGCGGGCGCTCGAGCCCGAGATTACGGTATTGCACCTTGGTAAGGTATTTACGGAAGGAAGACTATCGGAAATCGAGCGCAACAAGGAAGTGCAGCAGATATATCTTGGCAAGAAGTAGGGGGTGGAACAGTGTTACGCTTAACGGGTCTTTGCTCCGGATATGGTTCTGTGCCCATTTGCCGAGAGCTTAATCTTCATATCAAGAAAGGCGAAATCGCTGTCATATTGGGCCGCAATGGAGTAGGTAAGACAACACTTATGAAAACGATTATCGGTGTCTTGCCCTGCCACACCGGTACCATACATTTCAAAGGTACAGATGTAACGAGGATGAGTGCTAGTAATAGGGCACGGTTCGGGATGGGTTATATCCCCCAGGGAAGAGGGATTTTCCCAAGGCTCACCGTGGAAGAAAACCTGCAGATGGGCCACCTCATCAACTCAGATTCTGGTCGAGAAAGACTTTATGAGAGAGTCTATGAGATGTTCCCCCGTCTAGATGAGCGTAGGCGGCAAAAGGGTGGCACCCTCTCCGGTGGGGAGCAGCAGATGCTGGCAATGGGTAGAGCCTTAGTAGGTAATCCAGATATGCTGATTCTAGATGAGCCTTCAGAGGGGGTTCAGCCCAGTATTGTTCAGGATTTTGTGCCTTTACTGCAAGGGCTAAATAAGGAACTGGGGCTTACCATGCTCGTTGTAGAGCAGAATCTTGACTTTGCCATGTCGTTAGCAGAACGCTGCTATATCATGGACAGAGGGACCATCGTGACGGAATTAGATAAGAGTGAGATGGGCGACTCCGAGAGGGTAAGACACTATCTAGCCATATAGTCTCCAATGGCATAACGATTAAGAATAGAATGGAGGATGCACATTGAAACACATCTTGAATAAGGAAACTCAGGGCGATTATTCGTATGGTATAGGTCCCCACAAAGACCCGGTTTTGCGGATCAATTCCGGGGACAGCATTGAGGTGCACACCCTTGATTGTTTCGAGGGCAGGGTTACTAGTGAAGACGTGAAACCAAGTAGTGTGGCAGTTCTTCCGTTTGTTAATCCCCTTTGTGGCCCTATCTGGGTAGAGGGAGCAGAGCCTGGAGATGCCCTTAAGGTAGATGTTTTGTCCATTAAGCCAGTAGGACCACAGCCCCGGGGTGTGACGGCCCTACAGCAGTATTTTGGCTTGCTAGGTCCGAAGGCAACGTCACTAACGGAGCCCTATCCCGAGATAGTGCGTATGGTGGACATAACAGAAGAGGGAGTCGTATGGGATGAAGATATCACCTTCCCCTTCGAGCCTTTCATCGGCACCATTGGCACTGCCCATAGGGTAGCCACCATCAACTCACTTACTCCAGACAATCATGGTGGGAATATGGATCTTCCGGATATCGTACCAGGTAGCACCCTATATCTTCCAGTGAGGGCAGAAGGGGGCCTGCTGTATCTAGGGGATATCCATGCCTGCCAGGGTGATGGTGAGCTATGCGGCACGGCCATCGAGATGGCCAGTATCACAGATATCAAGGTGGAATTGGTTAAAGACTGGCATCTAGATTGGCCTCGGTTAGAGGATGAGAATCGCATCATGAGTATTGGTAGCTCCAAACCACTAGAAGATGCTGTGGCAATCGCATACAATGACCTCATCCACTGGATGGTGGATACGTATGGATTCGATAAATACGATGCGTATTTCATCTTGACTCAAGCCGGTAGGGTGAGGGTAGGCAACGTGGTTGATCCTCTCTACACGGTGGGGGCATGGATTGAGAAAAAGTATGTAGAGAAGAAAAAGAAATAGATTGGGATTCCAATCAGCATATGATGCCCGCGCTTTGCCCTTGGGGCGTTAGTTTAGGCAAGTGCAAAGCGCGGGTTTTTACAGCAAGATCATGAGCGGAGTTTTTCCACCGATGCCGTACCCTTCTTGCGACCGGTGGTAAAATCCACCTTGGGGCCATACTCAAGTAACCATTGCTCAGCTTTCTCATTATCTTGAGCTGCTAGGGATGGTGCGGTTTGGGCAAAGTCATTGACATTTTCGCGACCGATATCGGCTGGTATGATATTGCCGGGGCCACCTACGCAGCCGCCTGTGCAGGCCATGCCCTCCATGAAGTTGGCAGCGAGTTTGCCCTGCTCAACTAATTTGAGTAAAGTCATGCACTCTTTGATGCCATCGCCATGTACAGCTTTTATCCGTAAGGTGGGATCAATGCGATTTACGGCCCGAGTGATGGCTGTTGCCACCCCTTCGGTGCGGGCATAAATGCGTCCGTCGTGGGAAGCATCCTCCATATTCGTTTCGGTGCCTGTGGTGGCTAGGTCAACATTTGCTGCTTCAAAAAGTGCTTCTGCCTCCCGGAAAGTCAGGACGGAATCAATGGCATCCTTAAGCTCTGGCCTTTGAGCTTCGGCCTTTTTGGCAACGCAAGGGCCAATAAAAACCACTGTGCAATCTTCTTGGGCCTTGAGTAACCGTCCCAAGGCAATCATGGGGGAAACAGAGTGGGATACTAGCTCTACCAGGGCGGGCTTAGTCTTTTCGACTAGGCGCATAAAGGCGGGGCAACAGCAAGATGTGATCATAAATTGCTCGCCCCTTTGGAATCTCTCTACTAGCTCTTCCGCTTCCATGGAGGTAATCATATCTGCTGTCATGGCCACCTCATACACCCCGTGGAAGCCGAGCTGTAGCAACGCTCCCTTGAGCTGGGCTGGGCTGACATCGGAACCAAATTGACCGACAAAGGCAGGTGCAAGGATGGCATATACTGGTCGCTCATCACTTTGTATTAGTAAGTATGCTACCCTGGCAAAATCTGAGCGGGCGACTATGGCACCGGTAATACAGGCATCTACGCAGAGGCCGCATTCTATGCATTTATCCCAATCAATTGTGATACCATCGGGGGAATGGGATATGGCATTGGTGGGGCAGGCGTGATCGCAGCGGCGGCGACGGTCATCACATAGTCGACACGCATCTTGCATATGGGAAAATAACGCCCCTTCCTCGGCTAGGAGTAAGTCAATGCGTTGGGCTACAATGGGCCGCCACATATCCTGTTCTACCTTGTCGGTGAAGCAGTCGCTAGTAATCTCTTCAATAAGCCGTGCCTTATCGAAGGGTTTTTCATCTCCGTGAATGGCCTTGGCAACTCGGATTAGGATGCGTTTGGTAAAAAGATGCTTGTTCATAAAGACCTCCTGGTGAGCAGATTGATTTTGTTCCTTATATATATTGTTATTCCCAATTATCTACTTCCCTGCCCGAATGGGGCAATTGGCGGGACGTAATGTTGTCAGTCCATGGAAAAAGGTGGCAACATTTGCATGTCTTAGCAGGATTTGCGAGCCTTGTAGGCAAGAGATCAGGTAGGTCCATAGAGGGGGAGGTGAACCGGTCGTTTGTCGCGCCAAGTAGCGATGGGGTTGACCGGGCAGGAGCATTGGAGATAATCAGAGATGACATACCTAGAGGCAGGTATAAGGCAGCCATATTTGACTTTGATGGGACCATTAGTCTAATTCGGGCTGGCTGGCAGGATGTCATGTATCCGTATTTCGTGGAAGTCTTGGCTGAGACTCCTGGTGGCGAGAGTATCGAGGAGATTGAGCACATTGTGATGGAGTTCGTTGATTTGCTCACCGGCAAACAGACCATTTACCAAACTATTCAGCTGGCGGAGGAAGTAAGCAAACGAGGCGGGGAGCCCCTCACACCACTGGAGTACAAACACGAATATTTGCGGCGACTATGGGAGCAAATTGAACATCGGGTCCATGGACTTGAAGATAGGTCCATTGAGAGGGAACTCATGCTAGTTCCCGGCTCTATCGAGTTGTTACAGGGACTTAGGGATCGAGGTCTAACTCTGTATCTGGCTAGTGGCACTGATGAGCCTTATGTAATCAATGAGGCGAATATTCTAGGCGTAACTGAGTTCTTTGATGGCGGCGTGTATGGTGCTCTAGATAGCTACGAGGACTTTAGTAAGGCAATGATTATTCAAAAGATCATAGAGGACCATGAGCTTGCTGGTGAAGAGTTGTTGGGGTTTGGTGATGGTTACGTAGAGATCGAAAATGTGAAAGCAGTGGGTGGTTACGCTGTAGGGGTAGCCTCTGATGAAATCAAACGTGAAGGTATAAACGAATGGAAGCGGAATCGGTTAACCGAGGCCGGCGCAGATATTATTATCCCTGACTATCGCAGTCTAGATGAGCTTATGGACTATCTTTTCCCCTAAAGAAGTGTATAGCGGTTCGAGATAGTACGTACTGAGGGAGGCGATTGATCATGGAGCTTACAAGGTTTGAGGACATTTTTGTCGATCTTCCGAAGCGCAAGATCCTTGTACTAGGGGATTACTTCCTAGATCGCTACCTAGAGATTGATGCGAGCCTAGACGAGCCCTCACTGGAGACGGGACTCACCGCTTATCAGGTGGTGGGTATCCGCCTAAGCCCGGGGGCGGCAGGTACAGTAGCCAATAACCTTGTTGCATTGGGTGTGGGCCAAGTGGTTGCCCTAGGGGTTGGTGGGGAAGATGGTCATGGTCTGGAACTTAGGCAAGCTATGACCAAAGGTAGGATCGATGCTTCCCAGATGCTTTGGGATGCTAGCAGGGTGACTCCAACCTACACTAAGCCCATGCGGGAGGAGACCGGACAGGCCAAGGAGCTAAATCGACTGGATTTTCATAACAGGACTGAGTTGCCATCCCATTTAGAAGACGAGCTAGTTAGGCGCCTTTGGCAACTGGCCAAAGAGGTGGATGGCATTCATGTCATGGACCAAGTCGAGGGGGAAGGCTGCGGCGTAGTTACACCCCGGGTGCGGGAGGAGTTAGCCGCCATCGGCAAAGAGTTCCCTGAGCTACCGATTTTGGCCGATTCTCGGGCCTATATAGGACATTTTCGTGGGATTTCGGTGAAGATAAATGTGCTGGAAGCAGTGGCGGCTACAGGCATACAAGAGAAACAGCTAGATGAAGCGGTTGCAGCCAAGGCGGGGGCGATCTTAGCCCAGCGGTTGCAGCACCCAGTGTATGTGACTATGGCCGAAAAGGGAGTTTTGGTAGTGGAGGCTGGAGCAGCAGCTACAGCTACCCATATTCCGGCTATGCCCATACCCGGACCCATAGATCCTGTTGGTGCCGGTGACAGTGTTTCTGCGGGGATTATATCTGCCTTATCTACAGGGGCCAGTCCCGTGGAGGCCGCCATAATGGGCAATGTCATCGCTTCAATCACTATTCAGCAGTTAGGGACTACCGGGATCGCTTTTCCTTCACAGGTGTTAAATCGCCTGCAAGAAGAGCAGATTAATATCCGGAAGATATCATGAATTGGCGTTTGATGGAACTGTAGGGGGGTATACAGCATGGTATGGCAAAGAATTGGGGTCTTTGTCTTAGGCATATTGGCTGGTAGTATGCTCAATCGATTCATCTCCCGATGGCCTGAAGAGCAGGGGGTCGATAACGGGTTTCAGTCTGTTTGCCCCCACTGTGGTCATCCATGGCACGGATTGGAGCAAATTAGTATTTGGGTCCGTTTGTTTTCGGAAGGGCGATGCCAGTATTGTGGTGATCACATACCTTTGCGCCATATCCTTGTAGAGCTATCTACAGGTGCCCTTTTCCTTTTGGTTTCCATGCGGGGCAGAGGTACGTTGGATTTGGTGAGACTTTTTCTATTCGTACTTTTGCTTGTACCCCTCTTTTTCATTGATCTAAAGCACCATCGATTGCCTAACATCCTGACTATGCCCGGCATAGGGCTAGGGCTAGCTTTATCGGCTGGTTTAGGGCAGATAAAAAGTGCTTTGGCTGGAGTGATTGTGGGGGGTGGGGTGCTCTTTATAGTGGCCTTGGTTACACGGGGTGGCATAGGCATGGGCGACGCTAAGCTGCAAGCCATGGTGGGAGCCTTTTTAGGGTTACGCCTTATGCTCATTTCCTTGACTATTGGGGTAATCTTGGGCGGAATTGTGGGACTGTTTTTGTTGGCTCTACAAGTTAGAGGCCGCAAGGACATGATCCCCTACGGGCCGTTCCTGATTACCGGGGCAATCTTGACCCTATTAATGGCAGGGTGAAGGCTGGTTGTAATTGAGGTGTCAAGGCAGAAGTGTTTTACGAAGCTCCCTAGAGGAATTTCTCTAAAAAGGGTGAAATGGGAAAGGTATGATGATATGATGCTTAACGCAAAGCTAAGAGAGGAGGCGCCCTCTGGTTCAAGATAGAGGGCAAACGTAGCATGGTTTATGACAAGTACAGAGATGTGGCAAAAAATATGATTTTGGCCGGGGTGAAGGCAGCTGATCCAACCCAGGCGGTGCTAGAGAATGTGAAAGTCGCTGGAGATACTCTAACTGTGTGTGGTGACACCTATAGTCTAGCCGATTACGATCGAGTGCTTATGTTCGGTATCGGTAAGGCCGCTGCTCCCATGGCTGCAGCCTTGGAGCAGGTTGTGGATTGTGATGGTGGCCTTGCCATTATCAAGAAGGGTGACGAGATTGGGAATGTAGAGGTAAAGAGTATACCGGTATATGAAGCCTATCATCCTCAGCCTCGGGCAGAGAATATTGAGTATAGCAGCAAGATCCTTGCAGAGGTTGAGGCTTTAGATCCAAATAGCCGCACCCTTGTGTTCTTCCTGATTACAGGTGGAGGTTCCGCCCTCTTCGAGGCACCTCCAGCGGGGATCAGTATTGACGAGCTCTTCCGCATGAATGAGCTACTCATGCATTGCGGCGCTAATATTTACGAGATCAACACTATTAGAAAACATGTATCCCAGGTTAAGGGCGGACGCTTTGGGGAGCTTTGCTCCAAGCAGGGTGCCACAGTGATCTCTTTGATTCTCTCTGATGTTGTGGGGGATGACTTAAGCGTAATTGCTTCCGGACCAACATACAAAGATAAGACCACCTTTGCTGATACCATTCGCTTAGCCAAGCAATTTAACATCTGGGAAGAGATGCCCGATTCAATCAAACAGCATCTCGAGAAAGGCTTATCCCATCCAGAGATGGAGCCCCCAAGGGAGCTACCCCCCAATGTCCACAACTATTTAGTGGGCAATAGCATGGGAGCCCTCCTTGCTGCGGAGAAAGTGGCCAAAGAGGCTGGCTTTAATACTATGATCTTGACCAGTCAAAATACCGGAGAAGCTAAACACATCGCCAAGTGTATTATGGGTATCGCCAAAGAAGTTCAGGATACCCATCGTCCCATCGCCCCACCCGCGGCTTTGATTGTCGGCGGTGAGATGACCGTAACCTTCAATTGGGATGAGCGCGATGGCTTCGGACCGAACCGGGAGTTTGTCCTCGGGTCAGCCATTGAAATTGCTAATCGAGACAACATCGTGGTGGCCGGTGCTGACAGTGACGGAGAAGATGGCCAGGGCAAATCCGGTGCCATCGCCGATTGTAGAACACTCAGTCGCACTGAGCTTGATGCCAAGTGGCACCTAGATAAGCATGAGGCAGAAGCCTATTTTGATGATTTAGGGGACTCTCTAGTCTTTGAAAGCCACACCAATGTGAATGATATTGATGTGGTGTTGATTGGACCTAAGAAAGACAAATAGGTAGCTAAAAAGGCAAACAAGCGATTTGGAGGGGAGATTATGCTACGGGGTACCTTAATCCATCCGGAGATTCTAAATAGCCTTGCCCGGGCGGGCCATGGTTCTCGGGTACTAATTGCTGATGGCAACTATCCCTTTACGACGGGGTCTAACCCGGCTAGTGATCGGGTGTTTTTGAACCTGACACCGGGTATACCATTGGCTACAGACGTGCTTAAGGTATTGCTTACATCGATTCCGGTGGAAGCAGCCCATGTAATGCAACCCCAGGACGGCCTGGAGCCACCTATTTTCGCCGAGTTTCGGGAGCTTCTCGGACATGACATCTCCCTACAACCATTGGGTCGATTTGAGTTCTATGAAGCAGCCCGAAGTCAGGATACGGCATTAGTAATCGCCACTGGTGAACAGAGGGTATATGCTAATCTGCTCTTGACTATTGGTGTGATTCCACCGCCCACAAAGTAGGTGTAAATGGGGACGCGCCAAACCTCGCTGACAGAGAGCCTAAGGAAATCTGTTCTGCACAGGCTCCTGCAAAGAATATAGATATACATGGAAAGCCCCTAAGGTCACAATAGATTTTGCGACACTTAAGGGGCTTTCGAGTAAGTGATGATATTGGATGTAGCTGTATCCGCTAAAGGGATTTGATAAGGCTCGTCGAATTTGTATATTGGTCAAGTTTGCCAAATCTGGGGGAGTTATACTAACAGGAGGGGAAGCTATTGAAAAAACTGATGACTGTCGTGGTAATGCTTTGTATGGTGCTAGGCATGGGTTCTATGGCTTTTGCGCAGACGGGAAATGT
>JAAZMF010000043.1 GCA_012798955.1 Bacillota bacterium
TGCTTGCCCTAGGGTTGGCAATGGCTTATACTCTGGTCCTAAACGCACCTAATTGTGACCAAGACGGCCTTAAGACCTGGCCACTTCTGTTTTATGCTTTAGATGCGGCGCAGCAATTGCGCTTGCCGGGTTTCCCCGGCTTTATTGGTCTTTCTATAGCTTTTTCCGCCGCATTCCGTGGTTTGCCCAAGATGTCTTTATCCATCATTGTCGCTCTAATCTTGATCGCCATTGACTACGGGCGGTTGTTATCTGCCCTGCTAGGTGATGGCCATGGGTCTAGTGAATACAGTAGGAGCACCCCAAACTTGAGCCTATCCTGCTTGATGACCAAAACTGGGGCCGCGGCAATCCTACTTCTAGCTGGCAGTGTAGCACTAGGCTCCAAACCAGACATCCTGATCAAGATAATCGAACCGGCCATCCGGCAGATCATGCCTCTCTTAAACTGAGCCTGACATTACAATGGGCCACTTCACTGCAATCACTCAACCAGAAATATCCTCAAAGTTGACTGCTGTTGATTGGAGTAGCTCCTGAACCACATGTTCGGGAGTTCTCCCCCGTAACTGACTTTCGGGTTTCAAAATCAGCCGGTGACCAAGCACCGGTATAGCCAAATGCTTGATATCATCAGGAAGTACATAATCACGACCCCGTAACGCCGCTAATGCTTGGCCGCCTCGAAATAGCGCCAAAGACCCCCGGGGACTTGCCCCCAGCAGTACATCCCTATGTCGCCTTGTGGCGGCTGTGAGCCTAACGGCATACTCCCTAACGGAGTCCTCAACGAAAACTCCTTTTACTAACTTCTGCAGTTCCACGAAATTATCAGGGCTAGTACAAGCAGATACAGCCTCAATGGGATGGCGATGCTGCAGGCGAACCATGATCTCATTTTCCTCAGCCTCGGTGGGATAACCTAGACTGACCTTCATAAAGAACCTATCTAGCTGGGCTTCAGGAAGAGGGAAGGTGCCTTCATACTCTACGGGGTTTTGAGTTGCCATCACCAGAAAAGGTCGAGGAAGAGGCCAGGTTTTACCATCCACGGTGATCTGACTTTCTGCCATACACTCTAGCAAACTTGACTGAGTTCTAGGCGTGGCTCGATTGATCTCATCGGCCAAGAAGATCTGGGACATGACAGGTCCGTGACGAAACACAAACTCACCCTGTGTAGGATCAAAGACAGACACTCCAAGTACATCTGAAGGCAAAAGATCGGGGGTGCACTGAACTCTACTAAAGGTGCACCCCAAGGAACCGGCCATAGCCCGGGCTAAGATTGTCTTTCCCACCCCGGGGACATCCTCAATCAACACATGCCCTTCACTGAGTAAAGCAAGCAGAATGAGCTCCACTGCTTGGGATTTTCCAACAATCACCTGATTAACATTATCTATGATGCGCTGGCCAACCGACTGTATCCTGGCCACATCCACCCTTTGCCCTCGCTTAGCTTCTAGTGCCACGACACCACCACTTCCTTCCCACTAGCCAATCTACCCAGGGTACGCATTTTACTTTTCATCATTTAACCATTCATGGAAACTAGCCACTATAACATCCCATAAGGCCCTTACCACTGGCTTGACATCTTTTGAAAACTCCTGGGCACTATAGCGGGCTAGCAAGTAAAACTCTGTAAGCTGATGGATTTCCGTCTGGGCGCCCTCTAGTTTATCGCCCATACCAGAAGTATACTCCAATGCGGTCTCACTTTTCTTTGGCCCCATACCCTGGGCACTGAAAACCTCAATCAATGAAATAAACAGATGACGTATGTACAAGGACGGTGCAGATGGAGCTAACCGCTGCCGCAAGGATGAGGTGGATATGTATTCGCTGTCTGTTGACGAAAATCTGGCTCGTCTTTCCCATAGGGTTTTACCCCGCCGCAGACCTGTGCTGCACATTTTGACAATGTGGGTAATAGTAGCTTTCAGCCATAAATATGCGAAGATGGGGATCCGCAGTAACCCATGGAACCGCTCCCATTCCTCCTGGAAAAAGGCGAATAGCAACATCCCAATAATCGCCAGCATGATCCCTGCCACAGAAAGTGCCATAAGCAGGGACATCAAAAGATAAAAGAGACCCACTAGCCAGCTGGGACCAATGTTCTCCATTGAGCCGGACCGATCACCTGTAGGCCCATAGGTGGATGGCCCTGTCGCTTCTCGCCCAGGAAGGGCAAAATCCAGGCCTTTGCCAATCCACGTACCGAGAGTCTCCATAGTGCGTGCAATGTCAAGGGGTGAGAATATGGTGGGTACAAGGATTGCGAGAATAACCACAAGTAGCACAAAACCCATACTGCTTCTAAGCCACTGTCTAGGCAACCTGTGATCGGCCTTTATACCCACTTCCTCCCAGATAACCTGCAAACGATAAAGATAGACCGAAGCTTGGAGTAGCAAGCCCGTCAGCAAAAATCCAATAACTGCTAGATTCGAGGTTAAGCTCCAACTAGGGAGCATTGCCACCCTATCGGCATAGCTCTCCACGCATACCGCACCACTTGCGCCAACAATTAGCCCATAAAACAAGAACCGTCGAGTAAAATAACCCATAGCCCGGGCACGATCCCTAGAAACCCGATACTCTGACAACAACGATTCTGTTTCCCAGGAAAAAGTGGCCGCTCCCTGATCACCCACATCCCGCCCGATATCACCTAGCCAGACAAAGGTCTGGCCATAGCCTCTAGCCAGTAGCCAAACACTGGCCATGGCCATAGTGGGCACTAAAGTCATCTTGTCATGGCGCAAGGAGGTAGAGAAAAAGCTATAGCCTTTGCCAAAACCATCCAGACGCAAGAGACTGTATGTTATTCCCATAACCAAAACAAACTCCAAGAGCCGCAGAGTAATAGGTGTACGCATGCGTTGGTGCATACCCGTAATGTAGATGCTCTCCAAAGCAACAATTAACCCAAAGGCCACAAGCCAACGGGGAATGACAATAGTCGGCCAAAAAACCATTAGATACTGCCGAACCAAGATCAGAAGACTAGTAACGAGGCTCGCCGCCAAGAAAGGCATAATATATCGACCTAACCAATGGGTTTGTCCATAGGCCAATTGCCGTAACCTATCCACATGCCGGGTTCCCAAAGTCTTAGGAGTTACCTCCATGGTGCCACTGCCTTCCATTTTATGTGTTATCACCTACAAAGCATCTACTTACTTCCCATCAATATCACGTCAGATTCACATCACATCTACAGAACGTCTAGGGCTGCAGGCTCGCTTTTTTGAACTCTAAATAACTGTAAAGGTGATTGAGAGGTCCGATACAAAAGTTGAGGGTGGAGAATTCTAGCCCCGACAACGAAGATAAGCACTTGATAACCTCTACGGACCAAGGCTGTGGCCGTCTCCACTAGCTCTGGTGAATCCACGGGCGTAACTACCAAAAAAGTAGTACCCCAGGCCAGATGCCCCGCCTCACTAGTTAACAACGGCACGAACTCAGCGCCCCAACTACATTGAACTCTAGCTAGTGCCTCCAAAATCTGCATCAGCTGTGATATACCTTTGCGGGGCAGCAATCGAATTGAGGTTCTCCCACCCTCCGGGCCATCAAGCTGCAATGATTCCTCATCCTGAAGGTTAGCCTCTGAGCGTTGTTCACTTATACACCCATTAGTTACTAGGCCAAAAGTTTCCCCCCTATGGGCTAGGTAATTGGCAAGGCTGGCGGCTGTCTCAATGGCCAACTCGCTATCTAGATATAGGTTTCGGATCAAGTAATCATCTGCGTCTAGATTGAGGCACACTATAGTATCTACGGCAACAGTATGCTGAAACTGCTTCACCTGCAGCTCCCCTGTGCGGGCAGAGAGCTTCCAGTGTATGGATTGCCTAGGATCACCGGCCTCGTAAGGCCTTACTCCGGCTAGACGGGATGAATCGGGGAAAAGTGGCAAGCGGGTGCGAATATTCCCATATGGTAACCGGGATGGTAATCCCAGTTCCGATAGCTCAAAGATGCGGGGATAGACAACGATATTGTGATAGGAGCTAATAGAGGCAGAAAACTGATGTAATCCAAGGGGCTCCCCCGCGGTTATATCCAAGGGACCAGTGGTATAGAATCCTCTGTCTGATGCAGTTATAGAGTAACTCACACTCTCCTTAGCTAACGGGCCTAAAGACAGCACCCATCTCCTAGCTCTGCCGCCTTCCAAAGCCAGTGGCAGATTTTCATGGCCGGAAAGCCATGCTAAAGGCACCATAGTTCGATTTTGCAGTGTGATAGAGATCTCGCCCATCTCGCCTGGAAAAAGCCTAGTGCTATCAGATGTTCTACTGACCTCCATTTTCTGAAAGGCGTAGCGAAGCATGCCTCCACCACCCCAATAGACAGTGGCAAGTGTGAAAAACACTATGTAAAGGGGCTTAGCTGGGAAAAAGGGTATAAGCAACAAGAAAAGCCCAAGATAAAACTTCCACCAGTTCAAAAGATACACCTCACTAGCCTTTTGTACATCATTCTACCGATGGAAGCAGAGTCCTGTTTTGAGCGGCAAGCGCAACCGATACCATTATGGGCTATGTCCCGACTAGTACTTCCATACCACTGCTACAGACTCTCCCTCAAAAATGAAAGAGCCCCGCCGGAAACACCGTCCTAGCAGGGCTTTCTTATGGTGGACCCGAAGGGATTCGAACCCTCGACCTCCGCGTTGCGAACGCGGCGCTCTCCCAGCTGAGCTACAGGCCCGATAATATCTCTATTATACAGCTGAGGTATTCACTTGTCTAGGGCTCACCTTTTGATATTTCCCCGCACAGTCGGATACACTACCATTTAGCCATATTGGAGTAAGGGGGATTCCATTTGGAGATTCGTATTACCGTTCCTATCCTAAAGAACACCCGGGGAACCTTCCTATCCCCACCGAAATTCGACTCCTACCAAGAACCCGTGATCATAAACAACACCTATGCCGCGTACTTCAGCCAGACTGGTCTAGAGCGACTCGTGCATGGCCTCAGGTACAAACATAACGCCCCTTGGGAATGGCACCGCCTAGCTAGGCTGGGTGCGGAGCTAACCAATAGCCATGGTGTCACCCAACTGCTATGCCTTGTCCACTTGGCCACCCATTGGGAGACGGTAGGTGTAATACCCTACCCCCATCAGCTAGATACCACCCGCAAGGTCATGGAAGAGATGCGGGGTCGAGCCATCCTGGCTGATGAGGTTGGGTTAGGCAAAACCATTGAAGCCGGGATGATTCTCAAAGAGTACATGCTAAGGGGCTTAGTACGCAAAACCCTCATCCTAACCCCAGCATCCCTTAGCTGGCAATGGTTCCAGGAATTGAGGGAGAAGTTCCGGATCCCCGTGACCATACAGCGCAGTCCATACGATTGGTCCAGGTGTGATTGCCTGGTTGCCTCCATTGACACTGCCAAACGAGAGCCCCATAACTTGGAGATTCTCGCCCTTGATTGGGATATGCTCATCGTAGACGAGGCCCACAGGCTAAAAAATTCCACCACGCAAAACTGGCAGTTTGTCAATTCTATACGCAAAAAATACTTCCTTATGCTGACAGCTACGCCAGTGCAAAATGACCTAAGAGAACTGTACAATCTGATCACCCTACTAAAGCCTGGTCAGTTGGGCACTTACCAAGCGTTCAAAAAGAGATTTGTAGCGGATAAACGAACTCCCCGGGATCCCCGAGATCTGCGGACTCTCTTGGGGCAAGTCATGGTTAGAAATCGCCGAGGCGCGGGTACCATTGAGTTCACTAGGCGAATAGTCCAACCAATATCTGTGGAACTAACCCATCAAGAGAAGGAGTTTTACATCGCCATCCACAGCTTTGTCCGCCGACAAATGCAAGAATCCCTTGGCTTAAAGCGTACCATCCTTCCTTACATAATCCTATTAAGGGAGGCATGCAGTAGCCCCTGGGCTGCCGCCCTTACTCTAAAGAAGCTAAGCGAAAAAGCCGATACAACCATGAGAGATGAGCTGCTACCCCTACTGGAAATGGCGGTCAACATTGAGACTAGCGCCAAAGTACGGCATCTACTACAGTTACTTCATGTCCACGGTCAAGACAAAACCATCGTCTTTACTGAATACCGTGGTACTCAAGCCTTTATCAAGAGACATCTGGAAGAAGCGGGGTTAGCCACAGTTACCTTCGATGGTAGCCTATCTTCTAGCCGGAAGGAATTCACTAAGTTCCTGTTTCGTCGCTATGGTGACGTGCTAATTAGCACAGAATCAGGGGGGGAAGGTATCAACCTACAGTACTGCAACAAAGTAGTCAATTTCGATTTGCCCTGGAATCCTATGCGCCTAGAGCAAAGGATTGGCAGGGTACACAGATTAGGTCAGACCAAAGATGTATATGTTTTCAACTTGGCTACCTTGGGGACTATTGAAGAGCACATTCTTAGGCTACTCCATGAGAAAATCAACATGTTCGAACTGGTCGTTGGTGAACTAGATGCCATTCTAAGCCATCTAGAATCAGGCAAATCCTTTGAAAGCCATGTGGTTGATATCCTGATGAAGGCCCATACCGAAGACGAGATGCGGCAAGAATTCAACCATCTTGGTGATAGCATTCTAGAAGCTAAACAGCGCCAAAGCGAGGTTAACATCCTTGAACTTATTCCTTAGCACCTTAATCAGTAGTTCTGATTCGGCATTAGAAAATCCAGTGAAGATGCCTACCCTATCCCCTGCTGAACAGGACAATTCACAGAGCTATCGGGATTATCTAGAGGCCTTCTGTGATAATCTAGAGATCAAGTGCGAATGGCCGGAGCAAGGGCTTGCTTTGCTACACCTAACAGATGAAGCGGCTACTCTCCTAGAGGGACGCCGTATCTCTGGCTACACCTGTAAGCTGGCCTTGTCTGTGGAGGCGGCAGGGGAGCACAGTGATGCGGCACTATTTGTGCCCGGTAGCTATCACTGGGATCGAATATTGGAGGTGGTGCTAGACAAAGCGAAGGCGTGTCGGCAATATGTGGTGGGAATACCTAGCTTTATTGAATCGGAAGATATCGACCTGGAGCCCGATGGAGGGAGAATGATTTACGAACCCCATCTACTTGCCCAATGGCGCCTCAGTTATCGGGCCGACGACATCACTAAACACCGCATCCTAGATCTAACCATCAATTTAGTAAGTGGTGATCTATACCACGGGTATTACTACAGTCTCTTGCCTTGTGTATTACACACAGAGCCTCTGCCCCATATCCCACAGGCAAAGATGAATATCAGGTATAAGAGAGCCTATCGCTATATGACAGAAGAAATCCAGTATGTTCTAGCCAATGAAGATGGTAGCTGGGCGCTCCCGGCCAATGCCCGACTGTCTAGCGAACTACTGGATCTAGAGGAGTACTATAAGGAACGGGCCCTCCATGAGACGACTTCGTCGCAATTAGATGCTGAGCACCGCAAAGCCATCCATGAACTCAAAGAGCGCCTCGCACCTAAGGTGATGGCTGGCCCCTTTGCCACCGCCCTAATTTACATCCCCATCATCGCCTATGAGATGGAAATCGATGGCGAAGTGCTCGGCCTTAGATTCGACCCTGTCACAGGTCATGCCCTAGGTTAGTCGCTTGCTATTGTCTGGCATTAAGTTGTTGAATCTGTTGCCTAATCCGTAGCTCTACCCTTTCCGGCAATGGAGGGCTAGTCGGGCGTTCTACATGGGTAGTAGCCACTTGATCGTACCCCGATGCATAGCCTGATACAGGCTCTGCAACAGGCAGGGGAATGTAGGGCTCTTCACCCAACAAGCCGTGGAGGATAATCAAAGCCGCTTCTTTGTCAGGGATCATACCTTTTGCATCACTATCGACGTCGGTGGCTGCATACGGCGGTAAAGGTGAGCCTACACAGGAGGGACAACCTCTGCCACAGCCACATCCCTGAATTAGTTCCAGACAGGCTTCAAGCACTTCCCCAATTAGCTCATACCCCTTACCAGCATAACCGATACCCCCAGGGAAACGATCAAAGACAAAAACCGTGGGTACACCGGTATTGCTGGAATCTACCGTGGAGCCGATATCCATGGAGTCACACATGGCGTAAAGGGGCAATACTGCCGTTATCACATTGGCTATCCCCAGTAACCCATCTTGGGGGTTACGACCCCACTTCCTAACCTCGGCCAATATTTCCAATGAAGGTGAGAGCCAAAAAGCACACGTCTCCAAACTAATCGGAGGCAAGGAGATTTTGCCAAATCCTATACTGTCCTGGTTATAGAATTTGATTTTCTTGAACATGTAGGTAAGATACGTTACGCTCACTTCACCAAATCGTACCATGCCACCAGCTTGGACTTTTTCTGTTTCTACCATTTGCACCTGAACCCGGCGATCGCTAATAGACTGAGTATAGTAGTCGAGCTCAGCCCGGTGGACATAGGCCACCTTCTCCACAGTATTCAGTTCCGACACGAAATACGTATCACCTTCATGTATGTATACGGCTTCCGTATGAAGCTGCATAAAAGCACTAAGTTCATCAGTACTGCCAATCACGCTGCGCCCTTGACTAGTATCAACGATGGTATATGTGTTTTCTGTCATGTTTCGTAAGTTGACATCATCGGCTGGGTAACCGCGACCAACCCAAAACCAGCGATCACCTCTATAGACTAGTTGGCGGTCTTCGCCGAGGATATCCAAAAGTGCTGGAGCCGATGGGCCAAAATCTGCTTCTTCATCGATGGAAATTGGCAACTCAAAGGACGCTGCCCGCAAATGCCCTAAGACAATGTAAGGGTTGTCTGGATCAATAATGGCATTTTCCGGGGTCTGCTCGAAAAAATACTGCGGATGCTGCATTAGATACTGATCGATGGGATTATTGTGTCCAATTAGGATGACCAAAGAATCGGCGTTTTTCCGTCCGGCCCGTCCCGCCTGCTGCCAAACGCTGGCGATAGTCCCTGGAAAACCCACAATCAAACAGGCATCTAAACTACCTATATCAATGCCAAGCTCTAGAGCGTTAGTCGAACTTACACCTAGTAGCTCTCCCGAAAAAAGCTGCCGTTCTATAGCCCTGCGCTCCTCAGGCAAGTAGCCCCCTCTATAAGCCCGAACAGAATTAGCCAACCCACTACCATAGCGACTGAGATCTTCCCGGACATATCGGTAAATAAGCTCAGCTACCACCCGGGCCCTAGTAAAGGCAATGGTTTGAATGCGGGCCCTGATGAGACGCACCATCAAGTCACGAGCTTCAGAATTAGGGCTTCGCCTTTCTAGATTATCTGCCAGTAGAGGCGGATTCCACAGTACGAAGTGTTTCTGTCCTTTGGGGGATCCATCATTATCAATCAAAGTCATAGTCTGGCCTGTTAGTTGCCGAGCTAGCTCAGTTGGGTTAGCGATAGTGGCAGAACAGCAGATGAACTGTGGTTTGGCTTGGTATTGACGGCAAACCCTGTGTAATCGTCTCAAGACATTTGCTACATTGCTACCAAATATGCCTCTGTAGGTATGAATCTCATCGATTACAACGAAGCGTAGATTAGCGAAAAAGTGACCCCAACTAGGGTGATGTGGCAAAATAGCACCATGAAGCATGTCGGGGTTAGTCAAAATCACATTACCGCTATCCCGTAAGCGTCGCCTCAAATCTCGAGGGGTATCTCCATCATATGTCCCTGCTTGCATAGATAGTGAGGGGATCAGTGCCTGCCAACGCAAGAGACCCTGCAACTGGTCTTGGGCAAGGGCCTTGGTGGGAAAAATGTAAAGAGCCCTTGCATTCGGATCCTTCAGCAGCATCTCAAGCACTGGCAAATTGTAGCAAAGAGTCTTGCCACTAGCAGTAGAAGTGACAATAACAGCATGCTCCCCTTGTCCGATGACATCTAGGGCGGTGGCCTGATGGCTATAAAGCTCCTCGATATCCATTTGGGCAAGGGCGACTTTCAGTTCCGCTGACAATTCCGCCTTCGGGTAGCCATATATGGCTGGCCGAGCCGGTAGACGGCGTATATCCACAGCTTGTCCTCGATAGTAGCTATCGTTCAATACTTCCTGTACGAAACGTTCCACTGACACATAAACACCCCTCGCTCGGGCTAGTTCTATCCATACAAACGTTCGCCAAGTCCTCGATTTTACCTGCCCGAGCTATGCCAAATACATTATCCAACAGCTACATACCCTGTACATCCCTTTGCTGGATCCGCTCCGCGACTGCGTGGGCCACCTGCCATACATCACCGGCACCCATGGTAATCACGAGGTCATTGGTCTGCAAGATCGGCTGTAAGGCATCGGGGATTCGCTGTTTGTCGCCAATGTACATGACCCGCTCTTCGCCAATATCTTCACCGATCAATTGGGCTAGTCGCTCCGCCGTCACCCCAGGCAATGGGGTCTCCGGCGGGGGTGCATAGATATCAGTTATGACTACCAAATCCGCGTCTTTGAAAGACCGTCCGAATTCTTTCATCAGTAGCTTAGTGCGGCTGTATCGCTGGGGCTGGAAAATGGCAACTAGGCGCCGCCCAAATCCCACTTTTGCCGCCTGAAGCGTGTTCTGAATCTCTGTGGGGTGATGCGCGTAATCATCATAAACCAAAATCCCATCACCCATACCCACCCATTCAAATCGACGGTGGGCACCATGAAAACCTGTCAATACCCGAAAGATCTGACTAAACTCTAGACCCGCGAACCGGGCTACGGCAATAGCCGCTAAGGCATTCTCGATGTTATATACACCAGGGACTGAAATCCGGCATTCCCCCAGAAGCGTTTCGTTGTAATATACATCAAATCTAGCGGTGGGTCCCATAAGCTCAATATTCCTAGCTTGATAGCCATCTAGCCCATAACCTCTCTCTTCACCATCCACCCCATCCCCAAGGGTATGCGTCGTCTCCTGGTCTAGGCCATAGACAATCACAGAGACCTTGTCTTTAATCTCCTCAACGGCGTCATGTAAAACGTCATAGGCTTGACGGCAGATGACTAATGCTCCACCTTCCTTAAGATTGGCAATAAAGCGTCTATAACTGGCCACTAACCTTCCCGCCCGACCGCCGAAGTTCTCCAAATGGTCAGCCTCTACGCTGGTAATCACTGCGATATGGGGGTAGTATCTTAGGAAAGACCCATCACTCTCATCGGCCTCTGCCACCACATAATCACCTTGTCCCCAGCGTGCGTGGATACACTCATTTTGCATCTGCCCACCAGCAAGCACAGTGGGATCTAGGCCCAAACTAGACAAAATATGGGCAATCATGCCTGTGATTGTAGTCTTACCGTGGGCACCGGCCACTGCTATTCCCAAATCTTTATTCAACAGGCGGGCCAGCATCTCTGAACGATGCAAAATCGGTACACCTTGTCTTTCGGCCGCTAATACTTCGGGATTAGTCTTGGGAATCGCCGACGAATACACAACTAAATCTGCCCCCATTACATGGGGAGCGGCATGGCCCACGTAAACCCTTGCCCCCTGTTGCTGTAACAAACGGAGCGTTTCAGAATCCTTTAAATCCGAACCACTTACCTTATGCCCCATTTCTAGTAGCACGGTGGCAATGGCGCTCATGCCCACCCCCCCGATTCCGATCATGTGAATATGCTCTGCCATGGTAGGGGCACCTCCAGTCTTGGCTTTAACATTCCCCGGTCCCATAGATGGTATTATTGTTCTAGTCCAGCATCTTCAATTCGCCACTTAGATCAAGGGGTCCTGCAGGCTATTATTCCCTAATTAGCAAAAAAATGCCCACCCCTATATGTAGCGCATCCTGGGGTGGGTCCTTTGGCCTAGCTAACCTACCAGAGTAAAGGGGGTTTGGAACCCTAGGGAGTGGTGGTAGGCACTACCAACATACCCTCCTGGGCTTGCTCCAATAGCACCGCAGCCACTACATCGGCCAACAAACGCGCGGAGGCCCTAGCCTCCGTGAGGGTATTACCATGATAGTCCCCCAGATAGGCTGTTAGCGTGTTAGAGTGTAGACTACCATTGATGTTACGGTGCTGAACCTTGATTCCCCTACTCACACCGGCATACATTGCATCAAGACGGGTCTTCGCAGTTTCCGCGAAAGCTGTATTACTGTTACGATTAGGGTTAGCCACATCGCCCACCACAAACAGAATTTTGCCCACCCTCTGGCCCGCGACAAGGGCGGTGGTGTAGTCTTTGTCCTTATTTTTGGGAAGTCCGTCACGATGAATGTCTATCACAGCCTTCACATTCGGATACTCACTTAATGCTTTAGCTACAGCTTCCCCAGCCTTACGAAATCCTTCACTATACTCAGGCGTATCGTAAGTGCCCTTTAGATGAATGGCTTTAATACCCTTCTCACTAATAGCTTGGCAGAACTCTGCACCCACTTCGAGAATCTCCCCTTTACCGTTCTTGGCATGGGTAACGCTAGGTGAGAAGTTCTCGCTTGTGTGGGAGTGGTAAACTAATACGGTAACCGGTTCTCCCCTGTCCCCACTGGCCTCTTCTCCGGGCCGACTTGATACTGAAACTGGAACCCCAATACCAGTGGCTACCCGCTGGGGAGATAGGGTTGGCTGCTCGGGTGCATACAATCCCAGGTACTGCGCACCTGCAGCCGCTACCACCACCAAAGCAATAAGAATAAACAGAAGACCTGGACCATTTGTTTGACGGGTTCTTTTTACAATTCTTCGAGCCAAGCCCATCAACCCCCTTCCGCCATAATAGATATTCGCGGACTCCGCAATATATTCCGCAAGTCCGCTATTTGGGGAAGGGCTTGGCTATACAATTAATCTACTAGAGCATACTTGTAGAGCATACTTGGCCCCATTTCGATATTTAACTTTCCGGGGTAAACACCCGAGTGACTACGCCCTTACCTGCAGGGCCGAGCTCCTGGCCGTTGAATCTCAGTTCCACGGCACCAGCATTGCCAAAACGGGCTCGAATCTCCTCAAAACCGGTCCAAGCATGCCTTTCTCCCGCTTCTATTGTCCTAGAAAACTGCAACTTGTCATCGGCATGCACTTCAACCCAACATTTGCCCGTGGCATAGACCTCTAAGATCATGGGCAAGAGAACATCCTCTTCTAGCTCCATGGGAGGTATGCGATGAACAGTATCGCTTGGTACCACAATCAATGGAGATGGAGTCTCATCTACCGAATCATCTTCATCCATCTCTCCATCACTAGTCGTGTCAAGGGACTGGGTGGGCAAAGGAATATCTTCACCTATAGCAAGATCTCCCCAGGACCTTTGCATCGATGGGTTGTCTTCTGGCTCCGCTGACTCTGAGTCTAGCATTGCAGGGCCAACATTTTGCGATTCCTGACTCTTTGAGGAGGCTTGCCCTTGGCGTGAAGAATCAACCTCTTCCGCCAGTCTATCATCATCAAATTCGGGAACGTCTGAAGATATCCCATCTACTTCAGGCCGACTATCCACATCCGGAGCATGAACAGATTCAAGGCCTACATCTCCAGGATAACCACTTTCAGTGTCCTCCAGGGACTGAATAGGTCCATGGGAGAAGGGTTGCTGCCAAGTTAGATATAGATAGGCGCCAAGGGCAGCTAACAGAACAATGATCACAAACATGCCTTTGAAAAACTTACGACGCCGTCTCTTTTTGCCCGCACCTTTCGCACTGAGTTGGAAAATGCCGCTATCTGTTTGCAGTTCCTTAGAACGGGTAAACACCCCTATAGGTGGCTCCTCCACTAAGTCATCGGTGCCTTGCACCTCTCGCCAATACTTGTATTCCTCCACCAAATCTTCACCAGATAGGCCTAAGTAATCACCATAGTTGCGCAAAAAGCCTATGGCATACACTGAACCAGGTAAGTCCTCCCATCGCCCTGCCTCCATGGCGATGAGGTAATGTTTGCGGATCTTTAAATCCTGTTCTACTTTGTCTAGAGTGATGCCCTTTCTTAACCGGGCTTCCTCTAACATCCGCCCCACTTCCGTCACCTTTACCCCCTCTTTCATGACAAATCTGCCCTAAAGCCGCCGCTACTTTAGGGTTTCCCATTTCCTTGTCCATTCCCATAGTGGTCAATCAAAACTTCCCGAGGCTTACTACCTTGATGTGGCCCCACAATCCCTTTAAGCTCCATGGAATCGATTAGTCGTGCCGCCCGGGAATACCCTATCCGAAAACGCCGCTGAAGCATGGAAATGGATGCTTGACCCGAATCAAGGATAAGTTGAACTGCATCATCGAAGAGCTCATCATCGATAACTACTTCGTTATCTACCGACTCCTGCTCATCGATTATGTTTTCCTCTTTGTCTTCCGGGTCGGCCTGTTGACTCCAGAATTCTACCAACCTAGCTATATCCCGTTCTTGGATAAAAGCTCCTTGAGCACGTGTTGCTTTGGGGGCACCGGCGGGAAAATACAGCATATCGCCCTTGCCTAAGAGGCGCTCGGCACCAGCCATATCCAAAATGGTGCGGGAGTCCACTTGGGAGGATACCGCAAAAGCTATCCTCGATGGAATATTTGCCTTGATCAATCCGGTAATCACATCTACAGAGGGGCGTTGAGTAGCGATGATCAGATACATGCCTGCCGCCCTAGCCATTTGGGCTAAACGACAAATAGAATCCTCCACATCTGCTGCGGCAACTAGCATCAAATCAGCCAATTCATCAATGATAATCACTATGTAGGGAAGGAGTTCTCCTTCCCCGTAGCGTTCTTTGTTCTCGGCCATCCATTCGTTATAAGCCTCTATGTTCCGGGCACCGGCATCGGCAAACTGCTCGTAGCGCCGCTCCATCTCCCTAACCGCCCACCGCAATGCAGTAGCTGCCTTCTTGGGATCAGTAACTACCGGCGAAACCAAGTGAGGAATACCGTTATAAACAGCTAACTCTACCCGCTTGGGGTCAATCATCAAGAGTTGAACTTCCTCCGGTGAGGACTTGTACAAGAAACTTGCGATCATGGTATTTAGGCAAATACTTTTGCCCGATCCCGTTGCCCCCGCAACTAGGAGGTGGGGTAGTTTGGCTAGATCAGCTACCACCGTTTTGCCAGCGATATCTTTACCTAACGCCATGGCCACCTTGGAAGGGTGTGATTGAAACTCTTTACTAGCCAATACTTCCTGGATGTATACCACACTAGGCTCCTTACTCGGTACCTCAACCCCAACCACCGATTTCCCCGGCACTGGGGCTTCAATCCGCACATCCGAAGCTGCTAGAGCTAAAGCTAGATCATCGGCCAAAGACACAATGCGACTAACTTTGACTCCCGGAGGCGGCTGTATCTCATAGCGAGTAACAGTAGGTCCTTGGCAAATATCGACTACTCGGCCATCAATGCCAAAACTAACCAAAGTCTCCTCCAGCAGCTCGCCCTCTTCACCGCTATTTTGCTTCCGTGGTCTGCGGTGCCGCACAGGGCTAAGTAGATCTAGTCCAGGCAAAGTGAAGGGCCCCGCCTTCCGGGGTGCAGTAGGAGGATGGGTCACTAGAATTTCTTCTTCATCTTCAACCTTGCTTTTACTCGAAGCAAGGTTCCCTGCCTCCTCCTTAGTGGCTGCCACCTCCTTGATAGTCGCCTTAGCCACTTGCCCAGTTTGGCTACCATCGGTCGGTTGACTAGCCGCTTTCCTCACCCTCTTAGTATGGCGCTGTCTAGCCTTATCAACATTACCTGCCTGATTCTTGTCACTTCTAGCTAGCTTGCTTCGCCACGATCCCATCAAAGCATAAGCACTACCCAAAAGCTCCATCAGATGCCGCCACCCCTGCAGGGGAATTGCAAGGAGCCATCTACCACCTTGGGCCATATACTTAAATAGAGGAATTTCAAAAAGTAAAATAATGGCAATCAGGAGAAACGCTATGGTGAAAACATACGTACCCCCCAGACCTAGGGCCCTTAGGCATATAGCGGTAAGGAGCTGGCCTATGGCTCCCGCACCTTGAGGACGGGTTAATCCAGGGCTAATGCTCTGCACATAAGGTACAGCGACAACATCAGTTGTCTGCAGGTGCACAAGGATCAAAAGAACTATCACCAGCAAGGAAGTTCCCGTGGCTAACCGTGCAAAATCTGGTCGGTTCCCAATACCCTTAAGACAGACATAGCCACCCAAAAAGAACAGCAAAACAGGCAGATCCGCGGTAAATCCCAGTAACCAGCGACCATAACGAGATACCCACATGCCTATAACCCCCACACTATCAGTGTGGAGGCTTAACCAAGTGAAGATACCCATGGCAAACAACAAGACAGCACCGATCTCTCGAAATCTGCCCTTAGATACTGGCTTTTGTGCCTTGTTAGTCTGCTCTATAGGCCTAGCCATTGCCCCACCCCCATTTATTTCAAATTCCCCATAACCATGCCAAATCCCTTGTTCCCACTGAATCTTCCCGGGGAGGAGCTATCTAAGGTCCCGCAATCCTACACAAGCCACCATCCTACCTGTAGGACTTTTATCCCGCCGATACGAAAAAAACAGCTCTTGATTGCAGGCAGTGCACAGATCGCTCACGTAGATTTGACTGTCAATCAGTCCACTAGCCACTAGTTGTTGGCGATTAGCTTCCTTAAGATCCAAAGTAATTCCGTTGTCCATCCAACCAATCACGCCAACAGGAAAACGCCCACGAAACTCCTCTGCCACATCCTCTCCCACATAGTAGCAACAAGAACCAATAGCTGGTCCAATGATGGCATGGATATTGCGGGGACTGCAAGCAAAGCTCTTCACCATGCTTTTCACCGCTTCACCGCCGACGTTCTGCAAGGTGCCTCGCCAGCCACCGTGGGCGATTCCTACTACCCTGACCTTTTCATCCCAAAAAACCATAGGTACACAATCGGCATAAAAACAAACAAGCCATAGTCCCGGAGTGGCAGTAACAAGGCCATCGACCCCCCAAATGGCAGTATCCTTGGCCAGTGCACCTCTGCCACGATGATGATCGGTAACAGATATTACCTTATTGGAGTGTACTTGCTCACCTACCACCCAATCGCTGGCTGTGATGCCAAGAGCCCTAGAAAACCGCCTGCGATTCTCTTGTACTGCTAGGGCCTCATCACCCACATGCATACCTAAATTTAGGCTGTCAAAAGGACCTTGACTTACGCCCCCGAGCCGGGTAGAAAATGCCAATACTATATCCCTAGGCCTATACATCTTTCCCAGCTCAAACAAGCCCACCCCTTCACTTAAGCGATAGGTGAGTAAATCTTCCTGCAAAAAGTGGCTCCCTCCCATAGACTTCCTCCCCACTATTCGCCACCTTGGCGGCGCAGCTTTTCCAACTCCTCCATAAAGCGGCCAATATCTTTGAACTGCCTGTAGACCGATGCAAAGCGAACATAGGCAACCTCATCAATCTGGCGAAGGCGCTCCATGATCATTTCCCCGATCATCTGGGAAGAGATCTCATGTTCCATTTGATTGCGCAGTTCCCTTTCAATATCCCTAGCAAGACCTTCGATTACTTCATACCCGATAGGTCGTTTTTCGGAGGCTTTCAATACGCCCCTGATAATCTTGTCCCTAGAGAAGACCTCCCGACGCCCGTCTTTCTTAATCACCATCAGAGGAATATCATCCAATCGCTCATAGGTAGTAAAGCGGCGCCCGCAATCTATACATTCTCGCCGCCTACGAATGGAGCTACCCTCTTCTGTGGCCCGGGAGTCTACTACTTTGCTTTCCAAAAAATCGCAATAGGGACACTTCATAAAGCATCCCCCCCCTACCTCACTTTATGGCTAGCCATTTTGATTATACTACATGACAAAAAGGCGATCTAGCGAGAGACCGCCTTTCCATCATAGGACACCTCTGGTTTGCCTAGAGGTCTTTTAGGGCCTGATCTAGCTTACGGGCAAGGTCTCGACTAGCCTCGATATCTGTCTCACTGGGCACCCATTGGATGGCGAGGCCTGGGTCTATCACTTTTATGCCGGCTTCCGACAGCAAAGAAGTGAGCTGTGGGACTGCCCCACCCTTCCAGCCGTGGGAGCCAAAGGCGACACCGATCTTGCCCTGGGGCCTAAGGCCCTTAAGGGCATCAAGTAAGGAGCTCAATGAAGGCAGCATGGCGTTATTCATAGTGGGCGATCCAACCACTACTGCCTTAGCCTCCAATATCTCTCGAATTATGTCACTGTAATCGGTCCTGCCAATGTTGTACAGGTTAACGTTATACCCCAAGGCACTTAGTTCATCAGTGATCGCCTCAGCCATGATCTCAGTTGAATTCCACATAGTATCAAAAACTACTACAACCTCCGGTGAAACACGTCCCGGTGTCTCCACCCCGGTAGACCAGTTTTGGTATGCCTTAATAATCTGACCTGGATCCTTGCGCCAAATCACACCATGGCTGGGAGCTATGGTGTCAAACTCAATACCCATATCCACAATCTCTTTTATCTTGCGAGCCACTAGGGCATTGAAAGGCAACAAGATATTAGCGTAGTATTTGGCTGCCTCATCCATCAAGATGGCATTATCCACTTCGTCATCAAAACGCTGAGATGATGCCAAATGCTGACCGAAAGCATCATTGGGCAGTAGAAGCTTGTCTTCGGGGATAAAAGAAAACATACTGTCTGGCCAATGTAGCATTGGTGCCTCAATAAAGTGAATAGTCTTACCGCCAAGATCGAGGGTGTCTCCGGTTTTTACCGGAGTGATATCCCAACCTAAATCACCAAAATGCTGTTTGAGGGGCTCCACTGCCCTTTGACTGCAATAAACCTTGGCTTTGGGGCAAAGCTCCATGATGTGAGGTAGGGCACCGGTATGATCCATCTCCACGTGGTTAATCACAACATAATCAATCTTGCTCAAATCACCTAGGTTTTTCAGATGGGACACTAATACCTCAGTAAAAGGTGCGTGGACTGTATCCACCAAGGCGCGGTACTTGCTACCCTGGACGAAATACGCATTGTAAGTCGTACCCCGATGGGTACTATATGTTGCGCCATGGAACTGCCGCACATTCCAATCAACAGCCCCCACCCAATGGACACCAGGCTTAACTTCAACGATTGCCATATTAACCCTCCTAATACAGTTCGTACCTTGCATATAGTATATACCCTTCTTGGGGGAATTCTAATAGTCCCATGGTCTCTTCACTAAATCCTTCCCAAATTGGCAAGGATATATAGGTATCCTTGCAGGAAATGTGGATCGGGGCGGTGAAAAGGAAAAACATCCCAGCCCCAAGCAAATTAAAGGGGAACAAGGCAAAAGGAGGGCTATCACTATGGAGAAATGGGAATGCACCGTCTGTGGGTATATCTATGATCCTGCGGAAGAGGACGGAATTGCCTTTGAGGAATTACCTGAGGACTGGACCTGTCCCATCTGTGGAGTGGGCAAAGAAGACTTTGTGCTTCTAGAAGACTAGAACCAAAAAACAAGTCCCCGGCGACATAAAGTAATCGGGGACTTTCTATTTAGCGAAAACGCTGGGATTCTCTTAAGGCGTTTGCTTCCACCAATATGACATCGATGCCAATCAGTATCACCTGATCCCAGGGGATCACTATGTCCCCTCGGCGGAACATGCCTAGAAAACCACCAGTCTCAGTGAGAATCAAGGCATTTATCTTTCCGGTGTCCAGATCGATATCCAGATCCGTTATGTTACCCAACCTTTGCCCATCCACCGTGTTGATTACATCTAGCACCCACAAATCTGATGTCTTGATTAACAGCATCTCCACCCCCCGGACACCACAATATCCATACATTATATGTGGCCGTAGGGGCAAATGTACTGTTGCCAAGACTCCCCCACTTACTGAGGTAAGAGGGACCGTGCCTGCAATTGTGCGGTGGACAGGAAACGTAATCCCAAGCCTTGGTCTAAAAAGGATGCCAGTTTCCCACTATATTCTTTGTATATACCATCTAGGTACTTAAGGCGCCAATGAACCATGGCTTGCTTTTCCGGATCAACGTCGTTAGGCTCCCTGATCACTGGTTCGGTCCCTGCAGCTTCCATTAAGCAGAGTGGTGGAAATAGCACACACCACCAATTTTGTCCCCGCCCTGCACCGATAACCACCTGCACAGCATGGTAATCCCCGGCTGGCACCGTTAACGAACCATAGCTCCTCTCGGGAAAATCGTATCTACCTAACCTAATCTCCACAGGATGCTCTTGGCCCGCCTCCCAGACAACTTCTTGAGCTATGGAGCGGATTACGTCTTCATGATCAATTAACTCCTGCCAAGCCTCGGCCTTATTGGCACTACCGGCAAACAAATGCTGAGTCTTGGCCAAAATAGCGTCCCGCACCTGCAACTTTAGCTCCTGATCACTAGGCAAATCGCTATTGGCCAATATATGTAGGCGAATCAGGCTCTCCGTATCATAGGCTTCCTTCGCAGGTAACACATTGCTAGTAACCTGCATACCTAGAAATCCGAAAAGTAGTGCCACAGCCAATATAATACTGGAAATAAACACACGACTCAGCAACGTCCGTGCTATCATCTGTGTCACCTCCGTGCATACAATTCTGCTATGCAACCAGATCTATTGATTGATAGATTCCGGCGCATTGATAGTCATATGACGACGCAAATGTTTTAGTGCTGCCTTTTCCAAACGAGACACTTGGGCCTGGGAGATACCGATTTCATCGGCCACTTCCATCTGTGTACGCCCATCGAAAAACCGCATACTCAGAATCATCTTCTCCCGATCGCCTAGCTTGTCCATGGCTTCTCTAATAGAGATACCTTCCAGCCAAGTGATATCTTCATTTTTCTCATCGCTAATCTGGTCCATGACGAAAATCGGATCGCCTCCATCATGATAAATCGGTTCAAATAGGGAGACCGGTTCCTGGATAGCATCTAAAGCATAGACTATCTCTTCCCGGGGTATTTTGAGTACCTCAGCAATCTGGCTAATGGTTGGCTCCCGGGAATGTTTGGCTACCAAGGAATCCCGCACCTGCAGGGCCTTATATGCCACATCCCTTAATGAACGAGAAACCCGAATGGGGTTGTTGTCCCGCAGATATCGGCGAATCTCTCCGATAATCATCGGAACGGCATATGTAGAGAATTTTACATTCTGACTCAGATCGAAATTATCAATGGCCTTCATCAACCCGATGCACCCCACTTGAAACAGATCATCCACAGGTTCGCCCCGATTATTGAAACGCTGAATCACACTCAACACTAGGCGGAGATTCCCTTGGATAAGCTGCCGACGGGCCGATTCATCGCCTTCTCGCATTGCCCTCAAAAGCACTCTCATCTTCTCATTGGAGAGGACAGGCAACTTCGATGTATTGACACCACAAATCTCTACTTTGCTCAAACCGTTCTCCCCCCATGCAGTCTGCCGTCTGTATAATTCAGTATTGCCTTGTGCTTGGGGTTTTATTCTAGAGGAGTGTGACACGTGCTAATAATCTCGAGGTTTATAGAAGGAAGTGGTAAGTTCACTCAGTAGTATCTAAAGGAGGTCAACAAAGCGGGGTGATGCAAGTGGGGTTGGACTATATTGTGTATGTAGACGTTCTGGTGCTCTTGTTGGGAGCGAACTTTATCTGTGACTATCTGCTTTTATGGGCAACGGCCGCCGTTACACTAGCCAAGACTACTTGGCAACGGCTCCTTATCGGGGCGACGCTAGGCACTTTGCACTTTCTTCTAATATATCTAGCCAGCTTACGTATTATACCCTACTACGGCTACTTGCGGTCTATACCTACGATTTTTGGCATAACACTCTTAATGCTTGGCATCGCCTTCTATCCGATAATGGCCCGACGCATGGTTGCCTTGCTCTTACACTTCCTTGCCATAGGTTTTGGAGCCGGTGGCATAGGGCTAGCCACGGCGTATCTGCTTGGAACCCCAACTCGTCCCAATGCTTTCCTGGGGCTTCTAGCCGCTATGGCTGCAATTCTCATCATCGCGGAATTAGGCTGGGGTGTTATTCAACACAGGATGGTTAGGCACATCTATCAGTTACCTGTAAGCATCCATTTCGATTTGAACCAAGTGCGGGTTGTCGGTCTTATCGATACAGGGAACCACCTGACAGATCCCCTAACGGGCGCCCCCGTCATCATCATAGAGCAGAGCCAAGTAGCTGATTTACTGCCTGAGGAGCTAGCAAGCAGCATCTCCCTGCTCGTGAAGGGTGATCAAGATGCACTGCAAAAGCTGCTCTCCTCGTCATGGTCCAGTCGCTTTCGAGTTATCCCCTACTCCTCCTTGGGAGATAACAACGGCATACTAATCGGTTTTCGCCCCGATATGATCACCCTAGAAGTTCACGGAGAAAGTATGCCCACCGAAGATGCCGTTGTGGCCCTTTGTAACCACGATCTTGATCCCGCCGGTGAATACCAAGCACTCATCCCCCCAATTATTGTTCAGGGCACATTAGCCAATTTTACACCTAGGTCAGTCAATCTAGCGCCTTTAGGAGGAGAACGGCAATGAAACATAGATATATCCAGCTACTTATAAGCATACGGCTACGGATTTTTCGCCTTTGTCGAAAGCTAGGGCTCAAGCCTGGCAAAGTTTACTATATAGGGAGCAATGAAGTGCTGCCCCCACCTTTAGAAGCTGAGGAAGAGAGTAAGCTCCTAAGCAGACTCGGGGCGGGAGACAAGGGTGTGAAAACCACCCTCATCGAACGCAATCTTAGATTAGTCGTCTATATAGCCCGCAAGTTCGAGAGCTCAGGAGTTGGAATCGAGGATCTAATCTCCATCGGATCGATTGGCCTCATAAAAGCGGTGAACACCTTTGATCCCGGCCGCAATGTAAAACTCGCTACCTACGCTTCTAAATGCATAGATAACGAGATTCGCATGTTCCTACGGCGCAACAACAAAACCAGGGCGGAAGTTTCCCTAGAGGAGCCACTCCACACTGATTACGATGGCAATGAAATTGGATGGATCGATATCCTGGGCATTGAAAGCAACGTAACGAAAGGCATCGAAGAAGAGGTAGATCGGGCACTATTGATAGGTGCCTTAAAAAGGCTCAATCCCCGGGAAACTCGAATCATGAAGCTCCGCTTCGGGCTGGAGGATGGGGTCGAGAAAACTCAAAAAGAGGTCGCCGATTGCCTAGGCATATCCCAATCCTATATCTCCCGCTTGGAAAAGCGCATACTAAAAAAACTAAGGCGGGAAATCAAAAAACTCGAATAGTTCCCATCATGGCCCCTGTGGGCCAAGGCCTTCCCGCCTAAGCCAAAGTAGTCACCTTTCTGTGCCAACTATTTGCGACGCAAGAACGCGGGTATGTCCAGGTCATCGGTGGCGAAAGGCTTGATATCAAAATCCTCTTTATTAGTTTGACGGTTGATCTGCCCCGGCTTAGAGCTTGGCCGTTCGTCAAAGCCGGTGGCGATCACAGTTACCCGAATCTCGTCTTTGATGCCTTCATCGATCACAGCCCCAAAAATAATATTAGCGTCAGCGTCGGCTGCCGCCGCTATTAGTTCTGCCGCTTCGTTGACCTCGAAAAGGCCTAGGGACGAATTCCCCGTAATATTTAGTAAAATGCCCTTGGCACCTTCAATGGATGCCTCGAGTAAGGGACTAGAGATGGCCATATTGGCAGCTTTGGCCGCCCTATTCTCACCACTTGCATATCCTAAACCCATCAAGGCCGATCCCGCATTGGTCATAATCGTACGCACATCAGCAAAGTCAAGATTGATTAGGCCAGGTACTGTAATCAAATTTGAGATTCCCCGCACACCGTGGAGCAGTACATCATCGGCCATATGGAATGCTTCAATGATCGATGTCTTCTTTTCGGCCACCTGCAAGAGGCGATCATTGGGTATAGTAATCAAAGTGTCAACCTTGTCCTTTAAGGCGGCAATGCCCTCTTCAGCCTGCTTCATGCGGCGCTTACCTTCAAAAGTAAACGGCTTGGTAACGACACCCACAGTTAGAGCCGCCACTTCCCGAGCTATTTCCGCCACAATAGGGGCACCTCCGGTCCCCGTGCCACCGCCCATACCTGCAGTAATAAAGACCATATCGGCACCGGCTAACAAGGCCTTCACTTCATCACGGCTTTCCTCTGCCGCTTTCTGACCAATCTCGGGGTTAGATCCTGCTCCTAAACCCCTTGTCAGTTTTTCTCCCATCTGAATCTTGTGGCTAGCGTTAGACAGTAGTAAGGATTGAGCATCGGTATTTAGCGCCACAAACTGCACACCCTGCAATTCCGCCTCAATCATGCGGTTGACGGCGTTGTTACCACCTCCGCCAACTCCTACCACCTTTATATTGGCAAATTGTCCAATCTCCATATCGAATTCGAACATGTCCCTCTCTACCTCCCACCAACCGGAACCCACCGGCATGTCCACTGCTATAACCCAAGCCAAGTCCGTAATCTCTGCCATGAACCATCCATCATACTAAGCCTTTTCCCATGTCCCGCCGACTTAGCTAAATCGTCTGCCTGATGTAAGATCAGCCCTACACAAACTGCTGAACTTGGGTTTTGCCAAGCCTCGGGCAGGCCGTCAACACCAGCCGGTTGTACCACCTCAACAGGCAAACCCATAATACTTGTGCCAAGTTCTGCAAATCCGCGAACAAGTGCACCCCCACCCACCAGTTTAACACCACTAGGCCAGCTGCGACCGCCACTGACATGTGCTACTCTCGCATCAATCAGTTGCCAGATCTCTTCGGCCCTGGCCTCGAAAATCCGATCATAATCTGCTAGTACTTCCGGGTTATCCCAAGATAGGGGCTCTGCCGCTATATGGCTAGGTGCCGAATTACCGCCCAGTGCCTTTACCAGATGCTCTGCTTCATCCCGCCGCATACCAAGGCCTACGACTAGATCCTGCACGAAATTCTCTGTTCCCACAGGCAAAGAGCCCATATGCCAGAGCTTTGAATCCCGATAAAGAGCAAAATCCGTCAAACCCGCACCTATGTCCACCAAAATAACACCCTCGGCCAATTGGCTAGATGATAATGTGCTGCGGGTGGCAGCCACACCTTGCATCATCACCTGCTTAGCCTCAATCCCGGCTCTATCCATACATGCTCGGTAACTCTCTAATGCGGGCAAAGCCATCGTCATAAACTGAACATCAGCCCCTAAACGCCGGGCTACTAATCCGACAGGCTCTCGGTTAACGGGGGTGTCATCTATGGTGAAGCCTTGAACTACATAATAAACAACTCGCCGCCCTAGTGGCACTACTGCGGTCTTAGCCGCCTCTATCACCCGCTCAATATCCTCGGTTTGCACTCTTCGATTGGATCGAGTAATAGTGACAAGGCCCTTCCCGACAAAAGATGATGCATGAACTCCCGGTATCCCCACCATTGGTTTGGGAAGCGGGACCATAGCCATCCTCTCAGCCTTGATGACGGCCTCCATCATAGCCTGGGCCACCGAGGCTTGTTCCTCAATGATGCCCCTACGCAAACCACTATGGGAGCCCGTTCCGACCCCCATAACCCGGCAGGCGCCTTGGTCATCTAACACGGCAATAAGCGCAGCCACCTTAGATGTACCTAAGTCCACGGCCGCTATTATGTGTTCCTCTCCTAGGTGAACAGATCCCAAGACTCTCCACCTTTGCTTTCTAATTCCACAGTATAGGTAGATTCCCTTTTTCATGGGCAAGTTTTCCCTTGGCCCCATGGCCAAGGTTATTCGCTAAGGCTGCTTACGCACAACCGGCCGGTTAGGGTTAGATACATCCACCAACATGTTGGATGGTGCCGCGGTGGAGCCAAGCCGAGGCAAGAAAGCAGCCACTACCTGCAGTTTTTCCCCCATCTGCCCAGGGCCACCGAGATAAAACTCGATCAAATCCCGGCTAACTAACCGTAGCCCGTCTCGCTCCCTCACATTCACTTCAGAGATCTGATCACGAATTGCAGGGGTCAAACCCTCGAGCATAGTGGTGGCTATTACCAATTCACTGAGATTCCTCCGACCAATTGCTAACAAACTGGCATCGACACCGGTAATAATCGGCAAACTCACACCAGCTATATCCACTCGACCAAGTACAGTGCCATCGACGGCCACACCCCAAAACTCAGAACCATGGGGTACCATGGCCACCGGTGTGCGCTCCTCTATCTCGATAAAAACTAGGTTCGGCAAATGGCGACGGACAATGGCCCGATAGATAATGGGCTCTTCCTCAAGGCGCTTTGCGGCCAATTCCACATTCAGCCTAAGTAGACTTGTCCCCTCTTCAATCCCTGCCACCCTAGCCAATTTCTCCACTGTATAGCTAGATCCACTGGCCTGAATACTCTCTACGCTGAAGAAAGGAGAGTGGAAAAACCCATACATACCGATAACTAGCATCAAAACCATGAAAGATATTGATAGAGAGTAAAGACTTGGTTCTCTAGACATGGATCTCTCTCTTCCCCATACATTGTTAACCCCATTATATCACAGGTTAAAGGGGGAATTGCAGAGAAATGCCAAGGGAACTACAATCGGCCCTCTAAATCGCTAAAGATATCTTAGCCCCCACATCTTGAAGTTTAGCAACTAAGTTATCGTAGCCTCGACTTAGGTGGCCACTGTCTTGAATAGTGGTCACGCCATAGGCGGCAAGCCCAGCCACCACCAAAGCGGCGCCAGCCCTTAAGTCGGATACCACTACTTCAGCCCCGACCAAATGGGGTATACCCTGTACAACTGCCGTGCGATCAGCAATAATAATATTCGCTCCCATCCGTCTTAGTTCACTTACATGCTTGTATCGGTTTGAATAGATCGTTTCCTTAACCACACTAATTCCATCGGCAATGGTCATCATGGTCATCACCTGGGGCAGAAGATCCGTGGGAAACCCAGGATATGGAAGTGACTGGAAATTCGTTGTCTTGTATCTGCCCTGGGATTCTAGGGTAATCCTATCTCCATCCACATTCACACAAATGCCAACCTCGTGGAGTTTAGCAACCAAACTAGCTATATGCTGGGGTATCACTGGTTCCAAGGTCACACTGCCACCGACCATAGCCGCGGCCAACATATATGTGCCAGCCTCAATTCGATCAGGTATGACGCTGTGCTCCGCGGGGTGCAATTCATCTACTCCTTCAATCCGAATCACATCGGTGCCTGCCCCGCGAATCCTGGCACCCATCTTGTTCAAGAAATTCTGCACTTCCACGATCTCCGGTTCCCGGGCTACATTGCGGAGCTGAGTGGTGCCCTGGGCAAGGCTTGCGGCCATCATGAGATTCTCTGTGGCTCCCACACTAGGATAATCAAGTTGGATATCGGCAGCGACAAGGCCATCTGCCTTAGCGTAAATGTATCCGCCATCTTCGCGGATCTTGGCCCCTAGTTGCGCTAGACCCTTAAGATGAAAATCGATGGGTCTTTCACCGATGGCGCAGCCACCAGGCAATGACACTCTCACCCTCCCCAACCTTGCCAAGAGGGGCCCCATAACCTGAATAGAGGCTCGCATCTTGCGAACCACCTCATGGGGTGCCTCCTCACCTATTTCCTCCCCAACTGATAGACGCAACACTTGATCCTGGAATTCCACGCCCACTCCCAAGGTCTCTAGCAGCTCCACCATGGTGAAAACATCCTGGATTGCGGGAACATTGCGGATCACTGATACGCCTGGAGCCATTAGGGCCGCCGCCATTAGCTTCAAAACTGCATTTTTTGCGCCACTGATGGGTATATGACCTCGAAGCAGTTGACGCCCCTCAATACGTATTGTGGACATGGGGTTATCACCTGGCCTTTCCGTCGGCTCAAGAAATCTTCAGCAACATGTCTAATATCTCCAGCACCCATGGTCAACACCAAATCCCCATCCCTAACACATTGATCTAATACTTCCGCTATGTCCCTCTGATCTGGGAAATACTGGACCCGGGTACTACTGGCTTTCTGAATTTGCTCAGCTAACCATTTCCCGGATACCCCTGGGATCGGATTTTCTCCTGCAGAGTAGATCTCGGTAACCAATAATTCGTCTGTATCAGCAAAACATGTGGTGAACTCATCTAGAAGCCGAGCTACCCGGCTATAGCGATGGGGCTGAAAGACGACGATTACACGACGATGCAGGTGCCGTGCGGCGGCCAACGTAGCTTTGATCTCTGTAGGATGATGGGCGTAATCATCTATTACGATAGCTCCGTCGATCTCACCAACTATTTCAAACCGACGATGGACTCCACGAAATTCGCTCAAGGCCGCCAATACGTCTGGAATTGCCAAGTCTAGTTCCTCGGCGACTGCCATAGCCGCCAAAGCGTTAGACACATTATGCTTCCCAGGAACCTGCAGCTCGAGATGGCCTTGCACTTCATTTCCCCGATAAACAGTACTTCTAGACCCGAAGTTGGTAAACTCTAGATGATCTGCCCACCATAGAGCCCTTTGATCGAATCCATAATCGACATGGCGGCGATCCACCTGTCTTACTAACGGGGCTAGTCCCAGATCATCAGCACAAGTGATAACAAGACCACCATGCTTAACACGCTCCATAAAGGCCAAAAAAGTATCTTTGATGGCCGTTAAGTCACCGTAATGATCGAGATGATCGGCATCGATATTTGTGATCACGGCAATGTGGGGTGCTAAGGCCACTAAAGAGCCATCACTTTCATCGGCTTCCACCACTAGATGGGGACCTAAACCCAATCTACCATTGGCACCCATATCTAGGATTTCGCCACCCACCACCACACTAGGATCCTGACCTAGCTTCTGCAAAACTAGAGCAATCATGGAGGTGGTAGTTGTCTTGCCGTGGCTTCCGGCTACTGCAATCCCATACTGCTTTTCCATAAGCCGTCCTAGCATTTCAGCCCTAGCCATAACTGGAATGCCATGCTGACGAGCATAGACCAATTCACAATTATCCTCGGGAACTGCCGCCGAAAAAACCACCACATCTGCCCCCGCCGCATACTCACCACTATGACCGATGTGCACAGCTACGCCTGCGGCCGCCAAAGCCGTAGTTTTCTCTGAGGCAACTATGTCTGAGCCAGACACCCGCCAGCCCAGCTCCACCAATAGCCTAGCTATCCCACTCATCCCAATCCCACCGATGCCCACAAAATGCGCATGGAAAGGCCCCTGCGCCATGAGTATCCCCATTCACTTGCTGCCCCCTTAATCGTTTTTTCTACCAGGGCAAGGATACTACATGATATGCAAGGGCCATGAATTGTGCCCCCGACCCAAATTCATCATGATGAGCGCTGCTTAGCTAGGATTTCAATCTCATTGACTATGGTCTTTGTTGCATCTGTTTTGCCCAGGCTCTTACTAGCCATGGCCATGCTTCTTAACAACCCCGGGTTGTCCAGCAAATCGAAGATAAGGTCTCCCAAACTCTGACCATTAACATCTCCATCAAGAAGCACTCTAGCAGCTCCCGCTTGTTCGAAAACCCGGGCGTTTTTCTCCTGGTGGTTGGCCGCTGCATGGGGAAAAGGAATCAAGATCGCTGGTAATCCCCGAGCGGCAATTTCTGCTAGGGAAATAGCTCCGGCTCGGCCCACAACTAGATCGGCTGCCGCCAATGCCGCCGGCATGTTGTGGATATAAGGTACTATTTGGATACAACCATCTTGCACCATTTCTGGAAAGCCACTGGTAACAGGCATACCCGTTCTTGCCAATACTTCCTTGGCTATCTCGGGATATGTTTTTTGACCGGTCTGATGGATCACCTGTAGCGAATTGGTTTGATTGAGGCGTGGTGCCAATTCCCCCATTGCTCTATTGATACTGAGGCCTCCCTGGCTCCCCCCAAATACTACAACAGTGCGCAGGGTGGGATCTAGTCGCAAAGTGTTTATGGCTTCTCGTTTAGTCATGTCTATGATCTCCTGACGGATGGGGTTACCCGTCACAATAATGCCATGGGACTTAGGAAAAAACTGAACTGCCTCCTGATAACCTAGGGCAACCGACTTGACAAACCGCCCCAAAATCCGACTAGTTGCACCTGGCAAGGCATTTTGCTCCTGGATCAAAGTTGGCACTCGCCGCATGGCAGCGGCCAAAAGTACAGGTCCTGCCACATATCCTCCGGTACCGACAACTACATCCGGCCGGAAATTCTTGACTAATGCCAGAGATTGAGTTACGCCCCGCAGGGCGACCATACCAGTTTTGATAGTATCTAGAGACAACTTCCGTCGAAAATACTGTACCGCGATAAGCTCCAATTGGTAGCCGGCCCGAGGGATGATGTCCTTCTCTAGACCATACTCTGTTCCTACAAAGACGATTTCCCCCTTGGGGAAGCGCCTCTTAATCTCGTTGGCTATAGTTAGGCCGGGATAAATATGTCCACCGGTACCCCCGGCGGCGATTAGCACACGCATCCTTACACCCCCCGCTACAGTCTACTATTCCCCACGCTTGGAGATATTGAGTAGAACCCCAACACCCACCAGTGACACTACTAGAGATGAGCTACCGAAGCTGATAAACGGCAAGGTAAGCCCTGTGACCGGCAAGACGCCACTTACCACCCCTATATTCAGTACGGCCTGCAAAGTAATCATAGAAGTGATGCCAACTGCCAAGAAGCAGCCGAATAAGTCCGGCGCCCTAAGCGCCACCCGAAAGCCTCGCCAAGCTAAGAGGAAAAACAATAACACAGTGATGGTGCCACCCAAAAGACCCAATTCCTCACTAAGAATTGCAAAAATAAAGTCGGTATGTTGCTCTGGCAGATAGAAAAATTTCTGACGACTACTGCCTAATCCCAGACCAAACAGTCCACCAGATCCAATGGCTAAGAGCGACTGGATAATATTCCAGCCCGTATTCATGGGATCAGCCCAAGGGTCCACAAAGGACAGAATCCGTTCCACTCGATACGGCTCAAGCCAAATCATTACTCCCAGAAGAGGTAATGCCGTAGCCGCAAGACCAGCCAAATGCACTATCCGAGCTCCGCAAGCAAATAGCATTATTACTGCTGTGCCAGCCATGGATGCTGCGGTACCAAAATCAGGCTCTAGCATGATCAGCCCAAAAAATCCTGCTGTAACCAATAAAGGCGGAACTAGCCCTTTCCAGAAAAGCCGCATATCCTGTGGTCTAGATGCAGCATAGGCTGCCATAAAATTGACTAATGCGAGTTTAGCTAACTCCGAAGGCTGCAAATTAATAAATCCCAAATTGATCCATCGTTTGGAGCCGGCAATCTCAGCGCCTTGCAACAGGACAATTACCAGCAAAATATAGGCTAGAGCCACACCTGCAATGGCAACCCTTTGGTAGATCCGATAATCGACCTGCATAATCACTAACATGGCAATAGTCCCCACTACAACACCAACCAATTGTCGCTTGAGGTAGTGCAGAGGGTCCCCTGTCTCTGCCAAGGCCATCACTGAGCTAGCACTATAGACCATAACCAGCCCAATCCCAACCAGCAAGAGTGCCGCGGCAAACAAGAGAAAATCCGGCATGCGATAGGTTCCTTGGGACATTGCGCTCCCCCCCTAGATTCTAGCTTATAGCCCAATAGCCGCCGGTAGACCTGCCAGACCCAAAACAGCGAACACAAAGGCCAAGATCCAAAAACGAAATACTACCTTAGTCTCTGGCCAACCCATTAACTCAAAATGATGATGCAGAGGACTCATCCGAAAGATGCGTTTTCCCCCAGTTAAGCGAAAATAGGACACCTGGAGCATTATCGATAGTGTCTCAATAACAAACACTCCACCAATAATGGCCAAAAATAACTCAGTTCGGGTAAAAATGGCCAGAGCACCTAGCGCAGCTCCCAAACCTAAAGACCCCGTGTCACCCATGATCACCTGGGCAGGATGGGCATTAAACCAAGTGAAGCCAAGGCAAGCCCCGGCAATAGCCGCAGCAAAGGTGGCTAACTCCCACTGCTGGAGCCCAATACAAATCAGAGCATAGGCAACTGCGGCCACGGCCGTTGTGCCCGCGGCTAACCCATCTAGGCCATCGGTAAAATTCACAGCATTGGCTGTGCCAACCAAAGTCGTAGTGGCAAGCACCACGAAAAGCCAAGGCGGTAGCGCCAAAGCTTGGTAGGTAAATGGCACTAATATTGATGAGCCTATGTCCGGCGAGGTTACAGCATAGAGGCTAATTGCTACACCCAAAAGCACCTGCCCAAATAGCTTATATCTAGCCCGTAAACCCAAAGATCTTTTGGCCACAACGATAATAAAATCATCGATGAATCCAATTAGTGCAAACCCCAATGTAGCCAAAAGGCAATAGCGGACACCAACATGTCCTGGAGTCAGAATCAAAGTACTTATTGTGCTTGCAGCCACGATGAGGATGCCTCCCATGGTGGGTGTGCCGGCCTTTTTTAGGTGGGTCTTGGGCCCATCTTGCCTAACATTCTGGCCAAACCTAAGACGACGCAAGAACCCGATTAGTGAGGGCCCTGCCAACAATGCAATGAAAAAGGCCAGTAACGCCGCATAAAGGATAACAACCAGCATATCTTATCCCCTCCCCATACTCCCAAACTGAGTACGAAGTACTTCTACTACATGTTCTAGTGCAATCCCCCTAGAACCCTTCACCAAAACTACATCCCCAGATTGCACCAATTCGCCTACAACGCTTTGGGCAACAGTTTGGTCCCAGCATTCCACGATCAAATCCCCAGCCATTCCGGCATTCCTTGCACCCCGGGCTATCTCCTGGGCCCAATTGCCCACGGCAATCAAGAACCTCGGGCCATAGCTCGCCACTTGTCTGCCAATCTGGTAATGGGCCTCTTTAGACAAATGGCCTAGCTCCAACATGTCTCCTAGTATGAAAACCAGTGGACGTCCTGCTGCAATCTCATGGGCTACCTCCAGGGCTGCCGCCATGGATGTGGGGTTAGCATTATAGGCGTCATTAATTATGAGTCCGCCACCGGTTAACTGGATCTGCTCCATTCTCATACTAGAAAGCTGAGCTTTAGATAAGCCCGATTGCACATGCCAAGGGCTTGCGCCAACGGCAAAGGCTGCGGCAGCGGCTGCCAGAGCGTTATGCACTTGGTAAGCCCCAGGAAGGGGCAGATCGATATCGACACGGTCTCCATCATAATGAATCTGAAAGCGAACACCTAAGGCACCCCGGGCCACAATATTGGTAGCTGTCACATATCTGGATCCCGTGGGGGTGGTGGGCCGTGGCTTCCGGTATCCGTAAAATATCACATCGATATCTTGGCAACTGTGTGCCATTTGTCTAACTAGATCATCATCGGCATTCAAGATGGCCACACTACCCGGCGCCATGTCCTCCAGTAATTCAGCCTTGGCTTCTGCGATGGCCTCTTGAGTACCCAAGAGCTCCATATGCACCACACCTACATTGGTAACTAGACCAACCTGGGGCGAGGCGATCCTAGTTAGTTCCCGAATCTGCCCTCTGCCCCGCATCCCCATTTCCACCACTCCATAGAGATGCTCATGATCAAGCTGCAACAGAGTAAGGGGCAATCCGATCTCATTGTTAAAATTCTCGGGGGACTTAAGTACAGGTCCCATCTGACTGCAGATACTGGCGATCATATCTTTCGTAGTGGTTTTACCTGTACTGCCGGTCACAGCTATGATGGGAAGATCAAACAGATTGCGATAAGCCCGGGCTAAATCCTGCAATGCCAACAGCGTATCTTGAACACCGATCACCGAAAACTCGGTGTCTGGATAGCTTCCTTTAGCAAACCCATCCATTATACCACCAGCACGGTTTTCCTCAACAAGTGTCGCCACAGCTCCGCCACTCAGCGCAGTACGCACAAAATCATGGCCATCAAAACGCTCTCCAACTAATGGGATAAACAGATCTCCCGGCTTAACTGTGCGGCTATCAGTAGTAACCCCGGTAATCGTGGAGAGTTTTTGGCCCCTTAAAAGGCGCCCCGAAATCCATTTGGTAAGCTCATGTACGGTTATTGGTCTCATATAGTCCCCAGACGCTTCTGTATAGCTCTGGTCGCTTCCTCCCGATCATCAAAATGAATGATTCTATCCCCAATTATCTGTTCTGTCTCGTGTCCCTTGCCGGCAATCAAGATAATGTCACTTGGCTTGGCTAATTCGACTGCATGATAAATAGCTTCTCGTCGATCGACGATGATCTCATAGGGTTTATCGCCAATAGTGCGCCTAAGGCCCTGGGCCACTGCCTCACAAATAGCCCAAGGGTCTTCGCTACGGGGATTATCTGATGTCACAATCACGACATCAGCCATCTTGCCGGCCACTTCTCCCATAAGGGGTCGTTTAGTCTTGTCTCGATCTCCTCCACAACCGAAAACTACAATGCTGCGCCTGCTAGCTAGGCCCCGCACTGCCTGCAACGCATTCTGAAGGCCATCGGGAGTATGGGCATAGTCGACTAATACCGTAAAGCTCTGGCCTACATCCACAGCCTCTAGCCGCCCCGGCACCGCCTTGGCCCAAGCTAGACCCCGGACGGCTTGGTCCACTGTTATACCTGCCGTTACTGTGGCCCCCAAGGCCGCCAAGGAATTATATACGTTAAAATACCCCGTTATGGGTAAACGCACCGGGAAATCCCCCTCGGGGCAAGTTAACCTATAGTCTAATCCTGTGGGCTCAATTTGAATGTCTGTAGCCCTATACATGGCCTCTGGGGCGGTTCCATAACTGACTACAGGTACCATTGCCCGCCTAGCGATCTCTACACCACATTCATCATCTAGATTAAGTATGGCGGCTTTCCCAGTTTTACTAGCATCAGCTTCCAGGGATGTGAAAAAACTAGCTTTTGTCTCAAAATAGTCCTCCAGATTAGAGTGGAAATCCAAGTGATCCTGGGAAAGATTGGTAAATACCCCAATATCAAATTCGCTTCCCCGAGTCCGAGCTAGGGAGATCGCGTGGGAAGAGACCTCCATCACGGCGTAATCGCATCCCGCCATGACCATCTCGTGAAATAACCGCTGCAGATCCAAGGATTCCGGGGTCGTCCGCTCCGTGGGTAGCAACCTATCTCCTATTTGATTACCTACACCACCCACAAGCCCTACCTTATGACCTGCCCCATCCAGTATGGATTTAATCAAGTAAGTAGTTGTGGTCTTCCCATTGGTACCGGTAACACCAATCAACCGCAACTTACGGGAAGGGTGATCATAGAACTTTGCACTAAGGAGTGCTAGAGCCTCCCGGCTATCTTCTGTTTGGATTATCGGCACTTCAATATCCAAGGCAATGTCAGCACTTTTCTCGATCACAAGGCTCACAGCACCCCGAGCCAGCGCTTCGTCGGCGAATCTATGACCATCTACACTAAACCCTCTTATACAAACAAAAAGGTCCCCCGGTTTTACTTGGCGGGAATCATAGGCAATGCCACCAATCTCCAGATGGGGATCGCCTGTGGATACTGCTTGTGGCAAGGACGTAACTAGTTCACCGATTTGCACTCTATCAGCCTCCACCACGCCGTGGTTTTGTATTCCTATCCTATAGTTCTAGTTTCTCCCAATATGTAGCCAATTATGGTTATTCGGCCACAGGTGATTCAAAAAAGGCCTGCACTACCGAGTCGGCGGCCACCTTTGTACCAGGGACAGGGTTTTGCTTAACTGCCACCCCAGAACCATGGATCTGAAGTCTTAGTCCGGCATAGGCCAATTTGGCCGCTACCTCCCGCATGCTAAGGCCTACCACATCAGGTACTGTTACCCTTTGATCGCCTGGGTCATAAACAACTTCATCATAGCCCAGCATCTGTACAATGGTACCTAAAGGAACTTTTGTCCCCGGAGCAGGCACCTGATCAAAAACTATGTTGCCATCACCATGGAATTGAAATTTAAGACCGGCGTTGCGAAGCACTGCTTCCGCCTCAGTTTGTGGAAGGTTTAGCACATTGGGCACGGCCGCTTCTTGATCTTGAAAGATCCCACTGGTGGCCTTCGGGCTTGGCTCCCGGCGTCTAGGTACCCCCATGGTTTCCAGAGCATCTTCAACTACTGCACGAAAGACCGGCGCCGCGATCACGCCGCCATAGCTCTGCCCCTTCGGATGATACAGGACTACTATTGCAGCTATGCGGGGATCATCGGCCGGTGCGAAACCAGCAAAGGACGAGATCCTGCGTTCGGAATAGCGACCTCCCTCGGCAACTTGTGCAGTACCCGTCTTGCCCGCTACCCTATAGCCTGGAATGTCTGCTAAGCTACCAGAGCCATTCACCACTACCGAGCGCAGTATCTCCGAAAAAACCCGAGCTGTCTCTTCCTTGATCACCGGTGTACCGACCACAGGATACTCCTCCACAACCCGACCCTGGCCATCTCTAATTTCCTTCATCAGATGGGGAGCAACTCTCACACCTTTATTAGCAATAGTAGCTGTAGCACTAAGTAGCTGCAAAGGAGTAACACCAATACCTTGCCCAAAACCCACATTGGCCCAGCGGGCTACCTCACCCCACTGCACTTTACCGGGGACGGGGACCAGCCCTTTCGCCTCTCCGGGAAAATCTACTCCCGTTTGATCACCAAATCCATAGCCAATGATATATTGATAGAATTTCTCGCCACCTAAACGCTCTGCCCCAAGCTCAGCAAATACCGGGTTACAGGAATTCTCCACTGCCTCCACAAAAGTCTGAGAACCATGGCCCCCCGCCCGCCAGCAACGCACGGTGACTCCACCAATTTTTATATGCCCCGGATCAAAAAAGCCTGTTGTAGGTGAAACCACGCCTGCATCTAAGGCCGCGCTGGCAGTGACAATCTTAAAAGTTGAACCGGGCTCATAGATGTCCGTGATCGCGATATTACGACGGTTCTGCTCAGGATAAGCTTGATAATCGTTGGGGTCAAAGGAAGGGTATACAGCTAAGGCTAGGATGTCCCCATTTCTAGGGTCCATTGCCATGAATACACCTCGTTCGGAGCCGGTCTCACTAACTGCCTTAGCTAACTCCCTTTCAGCCGCGTATTGTATCACATGGTCTACGGTGAGGATTAGATTGTTACCATCCTTCGGTGGGATGAATCGCCTTACCCCGGTGGGTATTTCGCGACCGGTTGCATCTCTTTCCATTACGACCCGGCCCTGTTCTCCCCTGAGATATTCATCATAGAAGATTTCCAAGCCCTCAAGGCCCTGGTTATCTATGCCTGCTATGCCCAACACCTGTGCCGCCAAAGTTCCGTGGGGATAGTATCGTTGAGGGCGCTCAACTAACCCTATGCCCGGCAGGTCCAAAGCCCTGATGGCCCGAGCCGTTTCATTGTCAAGTTTACGGGCTACCCACACCGTAGCCTGCTTTTTGGAGAGCTTTGCCTCTAGTGAACGAACATCTTCCTTGAGTAGAGGAGCTAAGGCTTTAGCCGTCTCCCCCACATTTGGCACCTCGGCAGGTACTGCATAGACCGCCTCTGCACTAACACTTACAGCCAGTTTTTGTAGATTCCGATCGTAGATAACGCCCCGTTTGGCATCTACCGGCACAGGGCGCATCCTTTGACTAAGAGCCTTTTCTTGATACCAACGATTTTGAATAACCTGCAAATACGCCAAACGACCCAGCAAAATGGCCATACATACCATAGCACCCAGGAACACCAACGCGACGCGCTTCCGCACTTCCGTAGCCGTTATCTTCACCGACTAACCCCCCGACACATAGAGGAACCAAGCCACAAGCCCAAGGCCTCCACCTTAGGGGTGAGCCCAGTTACATAATACCAAGTTTACTATCGTCCCATAAGCCCGGCCTCCGCTGTACCCATTGTGGGTAGTCGCGCCCCTACCCACTGATAGACGACAGCCCACAGGCGCTTCGTCTCCCTAGCCAAAACTTGGCGAGGACCGGAATTGGTGGCCATCTGCGTACTTGGCAAGAGCTCCCAATCACCCAATGCCAAAACACGAGCCCCTTCTGGATCAACCATGCCTAAGCGATCACGGGCCAGAGTATCAATCTTGGCCAAAGATTGAAGCTGCTCCACCCTCAGTTGCAGCTGTTGCCCTTCCCGTTGCACTTGGTGAAGCTTGGCCTCTAATGCCTGCAGTTGATACTCCAATTCTATGGCTCGAATTTTCTGGCTGATGCCCAGTGCCGTTAAGCCCGCCACGGCGATTACTATCATGAATAAGAGAATCATAGGATGCACACGCAACCGTCTTTTGACTTTCTTGGCAGGCCGCGAGACTATAGTGGGAGTCTGTGAAATCTCCTCATAAACTTCTTGACGTTTGGCTGCCAGTACCATCAATATTCATCCCTTTCCTCCCCTAGAACTCTCTCGGCTACTCTTAGCTTGGCACTACGAGCTCGGGGGTTTTGGGCAACTTCCGCAGGCTGAGGCACTATGGGTCTACGGGTAATAATCCTAACATCTGGGCGTTTTCCGCAAACACATATCGGTAAATCCGGTGGACATTCACAACCGCTAGCTAGTGATGCAAACGTCTCTTTGACAATTCTATCTTCCAGAGAATGAAAACTGATCACAGCGATACGACCCAATGGGTTAAGAAGCTCCACGGCATCTTGCAGGGCTTGCTCCAGATACTCTAGCTCTTTGTTTACCGCAATTCTAAGGGCCTGGAATGTGCGCCGGGCCGGATGGGGACCACTTCGCCGTGCACCGGCCGGTATCGCCGCCTTAATCACATCTACCAATTCTCCTGTTGTGGCGATACTCTGTTTTTTCCTTGTCTCAACCACAAATTCGGCAATTCGCTTAGCCCAGCGCTCCTCTCCATATCGGGCGATAATATCTGCAAGCTCTTCCTCTGGTAGACTCGCGACCAGGTCTGCCGCAGTGTGGGGCAATGATTGATCCATACGCATGTCCAACGGGGCATCGAAACGATAACTAAAGCCCCGCTCCCCTTCATCAAGCTGGTAAGACGACACACCTAGATCAAACAAGATTCCATCGATAGGCGCCAATTGGCGACGGGTGAGTTCACGGTGCAAATGCACAAAATTGGAGTGAATGAACGTCACTTGGTCCGCCTTATCTCGTAGTCGATGACTGGCTGCACTAATAGCGGTCTCATCTTGATCAAAAGCAATTAGTTCAGTCCCGGGACCGGCAGCCTCTAGCAAGGCCCAAGCGTGTCCCCCACCGCCTACAGTGGCATCAACATACCTGCCACCCTGTCGCCAGCAGATGGCATCAACTACTTCTTGGCTCAATACCGATATGTGCCCGTATTCCAAAGGCGTGCTCACCAATCTTTCGAGTTAAATCCCTAAATCAACGATTTTCTCCGCAATTTCCTCATACGATGCACTAGCTTCTTCTACATACGTCTGCCAAAGCTCGTGCGCCCAAATCTCCACTCGGTTGGAGACTCCGATGACCACGGCATCCCTATCGAGGCAAGCGTATTCCCGCAGATTGTTGGGGATATTTATCCTGCCTTGCTTATCTAATTCACATTCCGATGCTCCAGAAAAGAGAAAACGCACAAAGCGACGTGCGTCACCTTGGGTCAGGGGCAAAGACTTGAGTTTCTCCTCCAATATGGCCCATTCTTCAATGGGATATACAAATAAACAATGATCAAGACCCCGAGTGACAACAAAGCGCTCGCCTAACTGCTCCCTAAATCTAGCAGGGATAATCAGGCGACCCTTGGCATCAATTGTATGCTGCCACTCTCCCATGAACACTGAGTAAATGCACCTGCCTCCACTTTAGGAGCAAACTCCCCCACTATCCCCCACTTCCTACCACTCTGTTTCCACTATTCGACTCCACCAGTGGCAAGTCCTTCCATGTGTACTATGAAAAAAGACCTAGAATGCAGTGCTCCAAGGCTACATTCTAGGCCAAAGTAAGTAGATAACAGCAGATTTTCTGGTGGTCCATAAAAAGAAAAAAGCGGTGATTGCTTAGATCATCGCCTCATTGCCACATACGTCACCAGAGTAACGCCGATATAACGGCCCCACTTGGCGTCATTTTCTAGTATGTATTTTTGATGGACCTAACGCTATTAGCTGCGTACAGCCCTTAGTAGATCCCGATAGGTATCTAGGTCCATGCCTATATCCACTCGCTCAGTATCTAGACCCGAACCGTTTTCCCTGGCACAGTCTACACAGCGTTTGGTTTTTGGCAGAGCCTCTATTCTCTCCTCGGGAATGGGTTTCCCACATAGCTCGCAAAGTCTTTCCACTTGTCTCAGACTCCCTTCCAAGGATCGTGCTCCTTGTCATACGCTATCACTCTAATCGGCCAACCCCGCCCTCCTGCTCCACTCTCTAAGGTTTTCGCCAACTCGGATGCAAAGATTGCCTCTGTTCCAAAATGCCCCCCATCTATAAGGGCTAAGGGGGTATCAAGCACCTCCATAGCCGTGTGGTATTTAACATCACCTGTGACTAATACATCGGCTCCAGCCTGGAGTGCCACCGGCCAAAGATGTGAGCCACTACCGCAACTAACAGCTACTTTTCGGATAAGCCGCTCCCCATCCCCTAGAAATCGTATTGCTTCGATACGCAAGGCCTCTTGAACATATACAGCAAAATTATGCAACCTTTGGGGACTAGAAAGCTCCCCAATTCGCCCATAGCCTGCTGCCATTCCATCTATAGGTGATGGACGCTCCTGCAATATCTCGATGTTATTTAGACCAAGGGCCCGGGCTAGCCAATCATTGAGTCCGCCCAAGGCTTGATCTACATTGGTATGGGCTACATAAAGTGATATATGGTGAGTCAGCAATTTACCAATAATGCGACCCGGTAAACTTTTATAGGTAATACTTTTCAAGGGGGTGAAAATCAGAGGGTGATGGGCGATGATTAAATCGACCCCCATCTCCACAGCATAGTTGACAGCCGCGTCGGTAACGGTTAGGCAGGTCATGATAGTGCGACATGTCACGCAAGGGGCACCGATCTGAAGCCCGACATTATCCCACTCTTCGGCAAGGCCCGGTGGAAAGTGCTCCTCTAGGAAATTTATGATATCTGATACCGAAACCACCAATTCACCATCTCCTTGAACCCACAAGCCATGTGTTCATCTTGATTGCTCCTTCTCGATTTCCCCCGAATATCCTCCTAGAAAACAACAAGCCGCTCCTAAATGGAACGGCTCGTCGCGTTACTATATGCTCTGTTGTCGGGAATTCGACATCATAGCATCTTGTATACCATAGGACTAGTGTCCTACCTCTGCCCTATGCCCTAGAGCTTGATCTCAAAATCAAACCGTACACTACCTTCTGAACGACGCTTAAGGGCGTCTAGCCGCACTACCCATCTACCATTCTCACTATATTGATCTACAACAATGTCCCGCACTGCCACTTTGTAACCGCTCTTTAGAGCAACTAACTGATGCTCTCCAGGCTCTAGATCAAGTCTTTGAGGTAGATCCCCGGCATAGACACCATCTACATAGAGGGTAACGCCGGATAGGCTGGAATCCACATCCATCCGTATGGTCCGAGGTCTTTCCGGCAAAATCTGCAAAGAGGTCATGTCCATGGCCCAATCTTCACCGGAAAGCGCAAGACGCCGTCGTAAACGAGACAAAAGCCGCTCTACACCTTTTTCTCTAAGCAATTCCGGATAATCTACCGGGCCGTTCCGGGTAGCCACAATAAGTAATGTTTCTTCTCCTGTCGGAGGCGCCGCTAGGATTTCATACCCATCGGGCACCCGATAGACCCTATTTCTACGGGCATAATCATTGGATTGGTGGCGGTTGGGAAACAGCTTAGTGATATTGCCATTGGGATCAATATCGAATATGGTCACAAAGGCATTCTCACTAACTTCAAAGTACAACTGCACCTGTTCTCCCACACGATAACTCGGCCTCGTGCCACCCTTATCTGCCCATATCCGCACATCTAGATCTGTCTTGTCTGGATTAATTATCAAAGATTTCGTTTGGGGATCTGCATAGGCGCTCACAGCACAAAGGCTTAGCAAGGCCACCACTATCAGTATCCCGCACCAACGCCTCATATTTGCCACCTCCGCTTAATTTAAGCCCTACCTATGATCACATTATATCCTATGTTTCAAATATTTGCTAGGAGCCACTATGTCATAGGCCATAGGCCATAAAGACCTAGCCTTGGGTCTACATGGCATTTAACCTCATTGTTGTTTGACTTTCCTCTTCCTACAGGTTACAGTAATGACATGGTCAGCCGTGCTAGAACTGCTACAAAAGTCACATCATATGTACGGAAATACTGGTAAAGGAGGCTGTGAGAGAAATTGAGGGAGATCTATCAAACAACGATTGAATCACTGACCGGGGTCCTACCCATCGTTCTTTTTCTTCTTGCTTTTAACAAATTTGTCCTTCGCTCTCCACTGCAGAACCCCAAGGAAAACATTCTGGGGATTGTTGTGGCAGTCATCGGACTTGTCTTGTTTTCCAATGGCCTGCGCATGGGGCTACTACCCTTGGGAGAGACTGTAGGTTTGAACCTACCTAAGGATTCACCTGTATGGTTAGTACTTGTCTTTAGCTTCATATTAGGCTTTGGTGTAACAATGGCAGAGCCATCAATGCAGTCTCTAGCCGGGCAAGTGGAGCAATTAACAGCGGGAGTCTTGCGCAAACCAATCGTCATGACAACGGTTGCTTTGGGTATCGGCACAGGAGTTACCTTGGGCGTGCTGAAGATTATACTACAGATACCCAATTCCCACATGATACTGCCGGCCTTGGGGATTTTAGCCTTATTGGCTTGGCGAGCCCCAACACCAATCATTGGTGTTGCCTTCGATGCCTCGGGGGTGACAACAGGCCCTGTGACAGTACCTTTAGTCGTTGCTCTGGGCATCGGGATTGCCACAGCCCTTGGCGGGAGAGATCCATTAATGGATGGGTTTGGTATCATCGCCCTTTGCCTTGTCTGTCCTACAGTCCTTATGCTACTACTAGGCATAATCTACAAACTTTAGGAGTGACTTGTATGAGCTATGAAGCGATATTTGTCGTGCTTCCCCGGGGAACAGCGGACTCTGTTATGGCCACCGCGAAAAAAGCCGGCGCCAAGGGAGGAACTGTCTTCCTGGCTAGGGGAACTGGTGCCAAAGAAGCCAAAACTTTTTTTGGTCTAACAGTGGAAGAGGCCAAAGAAATATTGTTTGTCCTTACTGAAAGGCAAGAGACTGATAGGATTTTGCAGACCATTATTGATGCGGCCCACTTGGAAAACCCTGGATCGGGAATTGCCTTTGTGCTAGATATCCGCAAGACAGTAGGTCTAGTGTCCCGCCAACCAGGTGTAGATCCATCAAATTAATGGGCAACCATAGGCGAAGGCGAGGCTAATGGCACTATAAGACATGTAAGATCCTCGAGGGGCCGGTGAAAACCGGCCCCTCTCCATCAGAATCGTCGTCTGATTCTGATCACACGTCCATCACTCTATAAATTGGGCAAACGCTGTTTACCTAGTTCGACTGGGGAAAACACACCGTCCAAATAGGGACGTAGACGCACAACAAACTGAAACTCATGGGGATGAAGCTCATACTCCGGTAATACCTTGGGCCCGCAGCTTCCGCTTCCTAGGCCATTCTGACGATAATCAAGCTGTAAGTAGATCTCATCTCCCCAAACTAGCTCATCGGTGTGTCTTGCACGCTCTAGGTCTTCGGTAGAAAAGCGATGAGCACTGAAGTTCAAAGGCACGTCCCCGGAGGCAAATAGCCCCACACCCCTAAGATTAGCCAAGGACACCCAATAGACATCGGTTCTATTGCCATGCTCCTGGGGATAGACGTAAGGAACATAAAGATCATCCACGTGGCATGCATATACACCGAAGGCATTAGCTAATTTGCTATCAGCATAACTCTCTCCAGGTCCCCGCCCATACCATTTCACTTGGTCTAGCGTCTTAGGCAAGACCATTTGCAGTCCTATACGGGGCAAAATAGGAAGCTCCCCTTGGGGAATGCCATGCACCCTAATAGTGATATTGCCATCACCATAGATGGTGTAGGCGTAGGTACACCTAAAACCATGGCTAAGAATCGGGGGTGCTATCCTAGCGTCACACCGTATTTGCACTACCTGCTTATCTACATTCACCGTTACTCCATCGATGCGGTGTTGTAGCTTATCTAGACCGGCCTTGCGCCATGCCTCCACATACGAGACATCGTTGTCAATGGGTGCTCGCCAAAAGTGTAATCTTGGTCCCCTGCGCAACATAGACACGCCCGAAAGAGACCATGTTGAGATTACACCATGTACCTTGTCAAAGACAAGACGAAAATCATCACCCTGCACATCCACGGAAAGATCATCTTGCACCACCCTCAAAGCAGGCATGGCGTCCACGGGCAAAACCTCACCTTGGGGGACAGATATGGGCAATTTAAACTGTGCCCAAGCCACCTCATGCCCCACCGGTGCCCAGCTCTTATCCACTGCTAGCACGAAGTGCAAATTAAGCCAGCAATCGGTTCCTGCAGGTAAAGGTCCGGGGTCGCTATAGGGGATAGTGATCAAGACTGCCTCACCTGGCTTCAACTGAGGCATAGGTAAGGTACCTGTCTGCAATACCTTGCCATCCACCGATACATTCCAGGCCATATGCAGGTGATCTAGAGAAACGAAATCGTAACGATTAGTGATACGCACTTTACGGTCGGCTAGATCCCCAATCTCTACTAAGACAGGCTCCAGCACTTTCTTGTACTCAATCAGCCCTGGCGAAGGTTGGCGATCCGGCAAGATCAGTCCATTAATATTGAAGTTGGCATCATGGGGGTCATCACCATAGTCACCACCGTAGGCAAACCGCTCTGTACCACTGGGCGTTTTTTGCCGCAATCCCTGATCCACCCAATCCCACACAAAACCTCCCTGTAATCTGGGATACTTATAGAATGCCTCCCAATACTCCTTAAGGCCCCCCGGTCCATTACCCATAGCGTGACCATACTCACACAAGATGACTGGTTTGGTGTAAGGGGATTCCTCGGCCAAGGCGATGATACCATCTACAGAAGTGTACATGGGGCCTACAATATCTGCCACCTCTTGGGCATGGTCGCCTTCATAATGAATAGGGCGGGTGGGATCGGCTGCCCGAGTCCATGCAGCCATTGCCTTATGGTTAGATCCAAATCCAGATTCATTACCCAAAGACCAGATGATAATGGAGGGGTGATTCTTATGGCGCTCCACCATCCTTACCATGCGATCAACATAGGCTGCTTCCCACTGGGGATCATCGCTAATCTGGTTAATATTACCCACCATGACAAATCCGTGGCACTCCAAATCCGTCTCATCCATTACGTAGAGCCCGTAATAATCACAAAGCTCGTACCAGAGAGGGTCATTGGTATAATGGGAAGTGCGCACTGCGTTGATGTTGTGTCGCTTCATAAGTAAGATATCTTCTATCATGGAATCCACTGAAACGGCTCGGCCCAAATCAGGATGGATCTCGTGGCGATTGACTCCTTTAATCATGATGGGCTTGCCATTGACCAAAAGCTGACCATCCTTAAGCTCCACCTGTCGAAAGCCAACCTTACAGGACTGGACTTCTAGGATACTACCTCGTTCATCTAGGAGTTGAACTAGCATGGTGTAGAGATGCGGTGTCTCGGCTGTCCACTTAAGGGGATTAGCAACTGGTATGTCCAATACTATCTTACTCGAACCCTGGTTCTCCACCTGAACCTTGTTAGTAAGTGGCTCAAATATTGGCTGCCCCCTAGGATCTAACAACGAGGTCTTTAGCTCAAAGTCGCTAATCTTTTCGTCCCGATGATTATGCACCAAGGCCGAAACCCTAAGCTCGGCGTCGGCATATTGATCATCTAGAGCCGTTTCGACCTTCAAGTCAAAGACATGCACATCCCCCACAGCATAGACGTAGACATCTCGGAAGATACCGCTTAGCCACCACATATCCTGATCCTCTAGGTAGCTACCATCTGACCATTGATATACCTGAACAGCGATGAGATTTTCCCCGGGATGCACACAATCAGTGATATCAAATTCTGCTGGCAAACGGCTACCTTTACTAAACCCCACCATTTGGCCATTGACCCAAACGTAAAATGCCGAATCCACACCTTCGAAACACAAAATCACTTTACGCTTTAGCCAGTCGGTAGGTAGGTTAAAATACCGTCGATAGGAGCCAGTGGGATTCTCCGTGGGCACCTTTGGAGGATCCACCGGAAATGGATATTTAACGTTAGTATAATGGGGATATCCATATCCTTCAGTTTGCCAGTTGGAGGGTACTGGGATATGCTCCCAAGCCTCAGCGTCATATTCAGGACTCCAAAACTTTTCCGGAGCCAAACTAGGATTAGCCGCAAAGTGAAACTGCCAGTTGCCATTGAGCAAACGAAACCAAGGTGAATTGCCCCTTTCTCCACTTAGGGCCGCGATTTCATCTCTATAGGGCAAAAGCATTGCACGGGCTGGTAACCGATTGCGGTGCACAACCTGAGGATTTTCCCAATCCAACACATAGATCACCCTTTCAAAGCCTATGGGGCTTTATGTCCCGCCCCGCTTTTCAGCAACTATCAATATGGAATATTTTCTTGATTTATTTGGTAACTCCTGCCGAGCCCGTTTCCTGCCTTCGTCAGGAAATCCACTGGATCCCAAAAAGGGCGAGAGCCTAAAGCTCCGCCCCTATTGGTTTCTTGATCCACATTGCCTGCGCTAAGCATCGTCCGATCACAGCAACCATCATAGCAACCCATTGTCTTGCATTCAGTGACGTTGTCTGACTTTCTTACCCTATTTCGTAGCAAAAGTAGCATGGGCCGTCACGCTGATCTGCTTACGCTTGGTTGACGTATCGTGGATACCCCCACTTGATACCTCAGTAGAATGTGGCTGGGTGATCTGAAAGACCCCCTGGCGCAGTGTTCTCAATTTGCCTAATTGCATGTCGGTACCCTTAAGCATCTCTAACGCACGTTCCTTGGCGTTTTGGGTAGCCTCAGCCACCATGTTCTTTTTCAGATCATCGATATTCGAGTAGAAATACTCCAGTTGAGTCCTGTAGATATTAATATTGCCATCAAGCATCGGGATCACGTTTAGCGCAAGATCATCTATAGTATCTACATCTTTGGTGATCACATAGATTTCCTGCTCCAAGCGATAGCCCTCTACTCCGCTTTGCCCATATCGCTCATATACGTTGGGGGGAATAATGCTGATTTGATCGCGTTTTACCCCCCGTTCAGTCAAGAAGGCGATCAACTCCTGTGAAGACTCATAGAGTCGACGTCTGCCACCAGGTAGATCCCCTAGGTCAGACAGTTCTGTAATGGTCATGGACAGTTTGACAGTATCTGACTCATATTGCTTCGAGGCTATCCCCACTACAGTGATGGTTTGCTGCGGTTTGCGGGACTCAAAGAAGAAGACACTAAACACCAACGAGGCCAGGATGATGGAGATTCCCAATATGGCCGCCATCTTACCATACTCCTTCATATTTTCCACCTCCCCTACACCTTATTTTCCTTGCAAAACTCACTGTCTTCATTACTAGGATATCATAGGCCCAGAATACCACAAGTGCAGTCCACTGGAAATACTGTACCTAGAAAAAATACTGCTGAGGCTTAGCATATCTCCTCAATTGAGCCTAAGGGATTAACCTGGGGTGCCTTTCATCACATATGATTCAAATACGGCAAACCCCCAAAGGGTGTATCCCTTCAGGGGTGTTTTCCATCTTCGGCAAGATTTTTTTGGTCATATTTTGGTGGTAGGTTATACCCCATAAAGTTACTACCACTTATCCTGTAACCTGCTTTGCTTGGTGGGCCCTGCAGGATTCGAACCTGCGACCAAGGGATTATGAGTCCCCTGCTCTACCGCTGAGCTAAGGGCCCAATAAATGGCTCCCCGGGTTGGATTCGAACCAACAACCACCCGGTTAACAGCCGGGTGCTCTACCATTGAGCTACCGAGGAATGCCAACGACGTTACTATTATAATGCATATTGCTCAAGCAGTCAACTAGTTCCCGCCCGCCTATGGCCGAAGCATGCTATCAGGCGCCATAACCCTCGCCAGGGGTCAGCCCAAGGATATAGCCCTGGGCTAGCCCCTCTTCTACTCAAGAAAATCTTTAAGTTTTTTGCTGCGGCTAGGATGCCTTAGCTTGCGTAACGCCTTAGCCTCTATCTGGCGAATGCGCTCTCTCGTTACACCAAAGACTTGCCCAACTTCCTCTAGCGTGCGGGAGCGACCATCATCTAGACCAAACCGCAAGCGTAGCACCATCTCTTCCCGCTCTGTAAGACTATCAAGTACATCTTCAAGCTGCTCCCTTAGCATCATGAATGATGCGGCATCTGCTGGAGCGGGCGCATCCTGGTCCTCAATAAAATCACCAAGGTGGCTATCTTCTTCTTCGCCGATGGGCGTCTCCAAAGACACTGGCTCCTGGGCTATCTTAAGAATCTCTCTAACCCGTTCCTCTGTAAGACCCATCTCTTCTGCGATCTCTTCAGGCGTCGGATCCCTGCCTAATTCTTGCACCAATTGCCGATTGACCCTGATAAGCTTATTGATCGTCTCCACCATGTGGACGGGAATCCGAATTGTCCTAGCCTGATCAGCTATAGCCCGGGTAATGGCCTGCCTGATCCACCAAGTGGCATAGGTGCTGAATTTGAACCCCTTACGATAGTCGAATTTCTCCACTGCCTTGATCAAGCCAAGGTTACCTTCTTGGATCAAATCCAAAAACAGCATGCCTCGGCCCACATAACGCTTAGCAATACTGACCACCAAACGCAAGTTTGCCTCTGCCAATCGCCGCTTTGCCATCTCGTCGCCAGCTTCTATGCGCTTGGCCAGTTCCACTTCTTCCTCAGCAGTTAGGAGGGGCACCCTACCGATTTCCTTAAGGTACATCCGTACCGGATCATCAAGCCCTACACCCTCCGGTATGGAAAAATCAGTTTCGTCTTGCTCCTCTGTTCTCTCATCTTTGTCGGTAGTGTCATCATCGTCATCGTCATCGTCAGTTTCCGAAATAACGTCAATACCAAGGGTGGAAAACTGCTCATAGATATCGTCAATCTGATCGGGGGTAAGCTCAATCTCCTGCAAAGCATCCATAATCTCTTTGTAGGTAAGAACACCCTTTTTCTTGCCCTTATCCAGTAAAATCTTTACGTTCTCTATATTTGCAGTACCATTGTCATTGCTCACCGTGCTCCCCCCTTCCCACAACCTCTAATAGATAAGCCACGTCTTGACCCCTTCTATGATGATATATGATGGCAATCTCCCTTAGATCAATGTGACTTGGAGAACTCCCTAGTAATCTCTTCCCTTACTTGCCGATATCTAATCAACAAATGATCTAATTGGGCGCCTAAATCTTCTTCTGTAGGTTTATGCTCCACCCGTTCAACTTGATCTTCTAGCCTTCTTAACCCTTCTCTTAGTTGCATTATCTGAAGCCGCCGCACATAGTGCATACATGCCTGGGTTGGTGGTAAACTTGCCTTGGAGGCCAATAAGTCAGTAATCAACCCATGCACACTGTCGTCCTTAGCAAAATCAAAGACCGCTCCACTATTGCCCAATTGTCCCGCCCGCTGGCAAGCAAACAAACACTCCATAGTTTTTTGCGCCACAGGGTGCACAAAATCCTCAGGCTCCAGCACACCATCAACCTTTTCTACCAAATATCCTTCATGGAGCAGCATCCGTAGAAGATTGCTCTCTATGGCAGATAATCCGGACCAACTGGGTGCTATCGTCTTTCTCAAGCTACTAGCACTCTTGGGGCTACCTTTAGCTAGTGTCCCTCTATCTTCCCTATTATTGCTCCTAGTGGAGATTCTATGCCTAGACCTGCTTTGAATGCCTGCTTTTTCCTCATATGCCTCTAGCTCTGCCGCTAGCAAATCCTCAGTGACTTTCAATCTAACGGCCGCCCACCGCAAGTATTCGTTTTGCTCCATGGGACTATCTATTTCCGCCAATATCTCAATAATCCTGCCAGTGGTCTCGACTTTTCCATCAACTGTGGAGAAATCACCCCGGCGAATAATGGTAGCAAGCTTGAACTCTGTCAGCCCCACTGCCCCATGCACCAATTCCCCAAATGCCTCGGAACCAAAAGTGCGAACAAAGGTGTCAGGGTCTTCGCCTCCCGGTAATTCTACCACCCTTACTTTCAGACCTCGATTCCTTAGGACCTCAAGTCCACGCCAAGTCGCTGCTTCACCGGCAGCGTCTCCATCAAAAGCAATGACCACTTCATCGGTAAACCGCTGTAGCAGCCGGGCTTGGCTATCGGTCAAAGCAGTACCGAGAGATGCCACAGCATTATTGAAACCTGCCTCGTATAAGCCGATTACATCCATGAAACCTTCAACTATGATCGCGCAGCCCTGTTCCCGAAAGGCAACCCTAGCCAAATTAAGCCCATACAGATTATTCCCTTTGCTAAATAACAGTGTCTCTGGCGAGTTAAGGTACTTTGGCTGAGCACCATCTAGCACCCGCCCTCCAAAACCAACCACACGCCCCCGCCAGTCAGAGACAGGAAACATCAAGCGTCCTCGAAAGCGGTCATAGTGACGATTTTTTTGGCCCTCCAAGGCTAGACCCGCCGCCACGCATTCCTCTACAGCAAACCCTTGGCGCCCGAGATGGTTGATCAGAGCCTGCCATTCCGGCAGGGCATAGCCCAACCCAAACAGTTGCCTCGTCTCATCTTTAATACCACGGGATGCAAGATATTGCCGGGCAGAATCCCCTTGATTACCCATAAAATTACTGACAAAAAAACCTTGCGCCACTTCATGGGCCCGCAGTAATCTTGCTTGCTCCGAACGTTGCCTTTTCTCCCGAGGTGAGCTCGGGGCTCTGGCCACTGTGATGCCTACACGCTCCGCCAATCGCTCAATGGCGTCGACAAAAGGCAGGTTCTCAATGGCCATGATAAAATTAATCACATTGCCACCGGTTCCACAGCCGAAGCAGTAGTAAAATTGCTCCTCTCCGTTTACATTAAACGACGGGGTCTTTTCCTGGTGAAACGGGCAACGTCCCTTCCAGTGTTTGCCAGCTTTACGTAGCTCCACATATTCGGAGACAACTGCAACAATATCGTTGCTCTCCCGAATTTCTGTTATGACTGATTCTGGAATTAGGCCAGACATACTACTCACCCCGCCTGATGCGTGTTGGCTCCCCTATGTATTTTCTGTTTCACTGTGACCAGGCCTTGGGCAGGAAAAGTTTCTCATATTCAGCTAGAGCATAGCGATCTGTCATACCTGCTATATAATCTGCAACTACTCGACTAAGCTCATGATCCGGGCCCTCCCGCCATTCAATAGGTAGAGCTTTAGGCGCCCTAAGGTAATACTCAAATAAACGAGAGATAAGGCCGTGGATTTTCTCTTTCTCCCGCTGGGCACTGGGGGCAACATATATGTTTTCAAAAAGAAACGTCCGTAGCCGGGAAGTTGCACACGCAACCTCCGGAGACATCTGAATCTTTGGCCGTCCATCGCTAGCCTCGATCAAATCCTTAACCATTCTGTCAATGCGCCGGGTACGACCTTTGCCTAGTACTTGAAGGCATTTGGTAGGCAAGTCTTCCTCCTCGAGCAACCCGGCACGGATGGCATCATCGATATCATGATTAATATAAGCAATCCGATCACAAATCTTCACCACTTGACCCTCTAGGGTCAAGGGCTCCTCATCGCCTGTATGCCGCAAAATGCCGTCTTTCACCTCATAAGTAAGGTTCAGCCCCACCAGATCTCCGTGGCGTTCAACCACTTCTACCACCCGTAAGCTCTGCTCATTATGGCGAAACCCCGGCAAAAGCGCATCCAAGGCAGATTCACCTGCATGTCCAAAAGGAGTATGACCAAGATCGTGACCCAATGCGATGGCCTCGGTAAGCTCCTCATTGAGCCGTATTGCTCGGGCTACAGTCCTAGATATCTGAGCCACTTCCAACGTATGGGTTAGCCTAGTCCGATAATGATCCCCTGTGGGCGAGATAAAAACTTGCGTCTTACCGCTTAGACGACGAAACGCCTTGGAATGTAACACCCGATCTCTATCCCTTTGATACGCGGTGCGGATATCGCATTCCACCTCGGGCCTAGCCCTACCTCTGCTCAACCCACTGCGGGCAGCATATGGTGATAGGTATTTACTTTCCCAAGCTTCCTCCTGTAAACGGATTTGCATATCTAGCCCCCTAGCATATAGGCTAGGAGTGCTTTCGACACAGGGGCGAAAATACCTTCCCCCCTAATTAAGAGAAGCCCATGTGTGAGCACGGGCCTCTCCCACTTCACTTACTTAACACCAGCCCTAGAACTTATCTTGGGTTCTTGAGCTGTGCCTGAGCTGCAGCAAGTCTTGCGATGGGTACACGGAACGGCGAGCAGCTAACATAGTCTAGCCCTACGTTGTGGAAAAACTCGATGGAAACCGGATCTCCACCATGCTCACCGCAGACGCCAAGTCCGAGTTCGGCGTTGGCGCTACGTCCCCTCTGAACTCCCATCTCAACTAGCTGACCAATGCCGTTCTGATCCAGGGACTGGAACGGATCCTTCTCGAGGATGCCCTGATCCAAATAGGCCTGGAGGAACTTACCGGCGTCATCTCGGCTGAAACCAAAGCCCATCTGAGTCAGGTCATTGGTACCAAAGGAGAAGAAGTCGGCATGTTTGGCAATATCGTCAGCCAACAAGCAGGCTCTAGGAATCTCAATCATTGTACCGATGTGGTACTCGAGCTCAACACCAGCCTTACCGATAACGTCCTTAGCTACCTTCAGGGCATTTTCCCTAAGGATAGTGAGCTCTTTAGTTGTGCCAATCAAGGGAATCATAACCTCTGGCACAACAGCAACGCCGTCTTTGGCTAGCTCACACGCAGCCTCGAAGATGGCCTGAACTTGCATGTCATAGATCTCAGGGAATGTGACACCCAAGCGGCAACCGCGGTGGCCTAACATGGGGTTCTGCTCCCGGAGATTCTCGGCCTTCTCTTTAACTACTGCAGTTTCTACACCCATGGCCTTGGCCAATTTGGCCATATCCTCATCAGTGTGGGGTAGGAACTCATGTAGCGGGGGATCTAGTAGCCGAATGGTTACCGGCAATCCCTGCATAGCTTTGAAGATACCGACGAAATCGCCCTTCTGCATTGGCAGTAGCTTATCAAGGGCCTTCTGGCGGTCCTCAACACTGTCAGCCAGGATCATCTGCTGCACGACACCGATTCTGTCGGCTGCAAAGAACATATGCTCTGTCCGGCAAAGTCCGATACCCTCTGCACCAAAGCCTCTGGCAACCTCAGCATCGTGGGGAGTATCAGCATTGGTACGAATTCCAAGTACACGGAACTCGTCTGCCCACTCTTCGATGATAGCAAAGTCACCAGTTACTTTGGGCTCGATCAAAGCCACTTTGCCAAAAAGGACCTCTCCAGTGGTTCCGTTAAGGGTGATCACGTCGCCCTCTTTTGCCACTGTTCCGTCGGCAAAGGTGATAGTCTTATCCTGATAGCGAATGGTAGCAGACTCAAGTCCGGCTACACAGGACTTACCCATACCACGGGCTACAACTGCTGCGTGGGAGGTCATACCGCCGCGGGTGGTCAAAATACCCTGGGCAGCATCCATACCACCGATATCATCAGGAGAAGTCTCGGTGCGAACAAGGATAACTTCCTCGCCCCGGGCCTTCCACTCTTCTGCGTCCTTAGCACTAAAGACTACCTTACCAACAGCTGCGCCTGGGGATGCAGGCAAGCCCTTACCCAATACCTTGGCATCTGCCTTGGGATCGATCATGGGATGGAGCAAATGATCAAGCTGCAATGGATCCAGGCGTAGTATGGCGGTCTTCTTATCGATTAGGCCTTCATCTACCATTTCCTTAGCAATGCGAATAGCTGCGGCAGCCGTCCGCTTACCAGATCGGGTCTGGAGCATGTGCAAGCGGCCCTGCTGAATGGTAAACTCTACGTCCTGCATCTCACGGTAATGATTCTCAAGCTTGTGACGAATAGCGTCTAGCTCATCGTAAATCTCAGGCAAGCTTTCCTTGAGAGTGCTAATGGGCAGCGGTGTCCGGATACCGGCCACTACGTCTTCGCCCTGAGCATTCATCAGGTACTCGCCATAGAACACGTTTTCCCCGGTGGCTGGGTCACGGGTAAATGCCACACCACTACCGGAACCTTTGCCGGTTTCGGGGTGATCGCCCATGTTACCAAACACCATGGCCTGAACGTTAACAGCTGTACCCCAGTCATGGGGGATATCGTTTAGCTCTCGGTAGCGACGGGCACGGGGGTTAAACCAGGACTCGAAAACAGCATTAATGGAGCCTCTTAGCTGCTCAAATGGGTCTGTTGGAAAGCCCTCACCAGTCTCTTTCTTGATTAGGGCCTTGAACTCTTCTACGACGACTTTCCAGTCCTCGCCATCAAGCTCTGTATCGAGTTCGTAGCCATGCATATCTTTCCGGGCCTGGATAATCTCTTCGAAAAGATCGTGGTCAACGCCCATTACGACATCACCGTACATTTGTAGAAAACGTCGGTAGCTATCGTAGGCAAAACGCTCGTCTTTGGAGTTCTCCACCAGACCTTTGATGGTTTGGTCATTAAGACCAAGGTTTAGCACCGTATCCATCATACCTGGCATAGACACGCGCGCACCAGAACGAACAGCAAAAAGTAGAGGGTTCTTGGGGTCACCAAACTTGGTGCCCATATCTGCCTCTACTTTACCAATGGCCTCTCGGATCTGTTCTTCCAGACCTGCCGGCCACTGCTGGTTGTTGTCGTAGTAACCGGTGCAAACCTCGGTGGTGATGGTAAATCCGGCTGGTACCGGAATACCAATATTCACCATCTCAGCTAGGTTAGCACCCTTCCCGCCCAAAAGGTTACGCATTTCTGCCTTACCTTCAGCTTGCTTGCCTCCAAAAAAATAGACATGCTTCTGGGTCATATACTGCATCCTCCTCTTTTTCGCCCGGATACCCGGAAAATCTTCCTTCTATGCATACACAGTCCACTCAAATGGGCGTCACGGGTAGATATCTCCATCCCCAACTTAGTGGACTGGACCGAAGCTGACCCGCTCGCGTATCAAACCGTCCCGCCTTACGTAGACTGAGATGTCAAGCCAAACCACAAGACCCGCTTACCAAATCACACACTGAATGACCGCTTACTAGTATTCTTGACAACATCTGGTTCTCCTTCTCTTTCATGGTTAAATCATTGTTAACTGGGGAATATCCTGTTATCACACTAGGGTAAACTAGCATTCTCTTAGGATTATCCCCGAATAGTGTGTAGAAATTCCAACGATTTTAAAGGCCTTTGCAGGTGAAAATCAATGAAACCTCGGAGCAGTTGTTCCATTTCCATCTCAATAGCGGTGGGAATCTGCAAAATACCTAATCTATCCCCATCTGCATTAGCTAGCCACCGCATAACCTGGAGCGCACCTAAGGAAAAGGGCAGGGCATCCGTTCGCTGCCTGCGACAATCAGTACACAAGACGCCACCTTCTCGGGCGCTAAAGCCTAGTGAGTTGCCATTGCCCTCAGGCACTACGGTCACTCCACAACCAACACAACAAGCTAGCTGAGGTTCAATACCTGTTAAGCGCAAGAGGTGCAACTCGAAGAACTTCAGTAATCTAGCCTCCATGCCACTAGTACGCATCTGCCCTAACACTGAGGTGATCAGTGTAAAAAGTCCACTATTAGGATCATATTCTTCGGTAAGTAAATCAACTAGTTCCACGATATAACTGGCATGGGCCATCTTAAGTAAGTCTTCCCTCAGGTAAACCATGGGATCGATAATGCTGGCTTGGCTGACTGAATCCAGATTTTTCCCACGGAAAATCATAAAGGATCCATGCACAAAAGGCTGGGAGCTTCCCATCAGGTGATTTCTAGGACGCCTGCTACCCCTAGCAACAGCCCGAACCTTTCCCCGATTCTCCGTAAAAAGGGTGAGGATTTTGTCTGCCTCACCCAAGTTCCGGGTCCGTAGAACCACGGCTTCTGTCCTGTATAAAGCCATTCAGCCATCTCCTCGTAGTATTTGGTACTAAACAGAAGCCGCCTATGTGGTCACAAGTTGCCTATCACTGTAGGCCAAGGGTGCTCCCCATCGGTGTCATCTGGGATGTCATCTTCTGCTACTTCATCATGGGCATAGTCTTTATATAGCAAGTACGCCCCTACATGACCTGACATGATAAACAGCTGCCAAAACGCATTAGATAACTGCATAATCGGGTGCACACCTCCTAGTCAAATTACTCTAGGTAGTGTTCCCTTAGGGTTAAGGGGCTATCCTGACCAGAGCTATCGGCGGAAAATCCGGATCACAAGTGAAACCATCACGCCTATTAGTATGCAACTTGTGATGGGAATGTAAAGTAGGAATCCCTCTTTCTTGATCATAATATCACCGGGTAACCGGCCTAACCAAGGCATCCGAGGCGAACCTGTAAGGCCAATACCAACGGCAACTAGTATGATCCCCAATCCAATCAATGACTTACCCATATCTGGCATATGAGGCATCACCAAGGCCCCCTACTCAAACATCTCCTCTTGCTTAGTTCGCAAAGGCAGACTCTTACCCAAATGCTGATACGCCCTTGTAGTAGCCACGCGTCCTCTAGGGGTACGCTGCAAATAGCCTACCTGCATCAAGTAAGGTTCGTATACATCCTCTATAGTGTCCACCTCTTCATTGATAACCGCGGCCAAAGTCTCGATTCCCACCGGTCCACCATCGAATTTCTCGATAATCGTGGAAAGCAGATCCCGGTCAATTCTATCTAGACCCAATTCATCCACTTCAAACTGATTAAGGGCCTGTTTGGCAACGGGACCAGTAATCACCCCGTCTGCCCTAACCTCTGCGAAATCCCGCACACGTTTAAGTAAGCGATTGGCCACCCTTGGGGTCCCCCGTGCCCGCCTAGCTATCTCCCAGGCTCCCTCTTCGTCCATAGCTATCCCTAAAATACTAGCTGCCCGACACGCGATGGTCCTTAGGTCTTCTTCGGAATAGAATTCCAATCGGCTAATAACTCCAAATCGGTCCCGCAAAGGCGATGTAAGCATTCCCGCCCTAGTAGTAGCTCCAACTAGTGTGAAGGGGGGTAGATCTAGTCGCACCGAACGAGCGCCAGGACCTTTACCAATGACAATATCCACAACACCGTCTTCCATAGCCGGGTACAATACCTCCTCTATGGATCTACGGAGCCGATGGATCTCATCGATGAATAGCACATCACCACTATCTAGGTTTGTCAAAATGGCAATCAAATCACCTTGCCGCTCGATGGCAGGACCTGAGGTAGTACGAATACCTACCTGCATCTCATTGGCAATAATATTAGCGAGGGTTGTTTTGCCTAGACCAGGTGGTCCATAGAGTAAAACATGATCTAAAGCTTCGTTGCGATTTAGTGCGGCTTCTGTAAAGATTCGCAGGTTTTCCTTAGCCTGATCTTGACCTACATATTCATCTAGCGTTTTTGGTCGTAGACTCATATCAAAGTCCACGTCCGCATCTTGCTTAACGCCGGATATGATGCGCTCCCCCTCCATATTACCTCACCTCGTCCTCACGCCCTAGCCAATCCTTACTAATAAGCTTAAAGCTTTTCGAATGATCACCTCTGCACTTTCGGTGCCATCTAGCTTAAGCTGTGCAAGGGCATCACTAGCCTCCCGGGCAGAGTAACCCAAAGCTAGTAACGCGTCTTGAGCTTCCCTAGCTCCATGGCTAATAACATCCTGTCCCTCGACTGCCCCAAGCAAAGTGAACTCCTTAGCAACTTTATCCTTTAGTTCCAAAAGTAGGCGCTCACCTGTACGTTTGCCGATACCGGGAACTTGTGTAAGGACCTGTAAATTCCCCTGCAAAATCGCCTGACAAAAGGCATCGGGAGTAAGCGTTGACAACACAGAAAGAGCAAGTTTTGGGCCAACGCCCGACACCGATATCAGTAGCTCAAACACCTGCTTCTCCTTGGCGGTAGCAAATCCATATAGCAAAATGGCATCTTCTCGAACTTGGGTGTAGATAAGCAACTCACCGTCGCTACCATCAGCTAGCCGAGTCGCGGTAGATACCGGTACATTTACAAGGTAGCCCACATCACGCACATCAATCAAGAGCTGATCTTCTGAAACAAACTCAATCTCCCCACGCAATCTACCGATCATCAAGTAAGCACCTGCCCTTCACTCAAGGCTGGGAATCTATTTAGCACCTTGGGCTCGACTGACATAAGATGCCCCCATATGGGCGTGGCAGATAGCAATCGCCAATGCATCGGAGGCATCGTCAGGTCGGGGAATGGCTTCTAGATTAAGCAAAGCCTTGACCATAAAGCCAACTTGCTGCTTAGTCGCCCGACCTTGCCCGGTGACAGTCTGTTTGACCTGCAAAGGTGTGTATTCCGCCACAGAAACACCGGCCTGAGCCGCTGTGAGCAATATGACACCTCGGGCTTGGCCTACTGCCAGAGCTGTAGTCACGTTAGTATTAAAAAAAAGCTGCTCCACAGCTACAACATCGGGCTTGGCTTTTTCAATCAGTTCGTTAAGACTATCATGCAAAACACAAAGCCGCTGGGAAGTCTCCTCGCCAACCTTAGTGCGAATCACCCCGTAATCCTCGGCCCGTAGTCTATTGCCCTCGGCACTGATTAGCCCATATCCTGTAATACCCGTACCAGGATCAATTCCTAATATAAGCATCAATAATCACAACCTCTAGGCGCGCAAAAACCTTCTGCGGCACTGCTCCCAGAAGAAGACTATCTCTTCCTCCTCGAACAGTTATTCTATATCCGAGAAGCCAATTCCTGCTAACTATCCCCGGATGAAACCACAGAGTGCTTACATGACATTATGTGTCCCATGCCTAGGCTTGGGGCAACCGTGTGTCTTACTACTCTCTCTCTCTAAAGCTCTCGAGTAGTACAGATAACTCTTCTTCCCCATTATACGGAATACCCCGTTCCAAGTTGGTAACCTCGAAATCTGGTAAACCAGAAATGGGAATCGTGGTAACCCGCACAAGCTGCTGATAGATCCCCGGTTTTCCCCTGAATATGGCCACCTTGTTCCCCGAGATCCCCAGAAAAACAAGATGACCATAAAGGTTCTCCATCTGGGTCTCAGGGATTCTAATCGTGAGCCTCTCCGGTGCAAATCCTATTACCCGCCAATCTGGGTGGATGCTCCGCACCTCATCAAGGGTCCGGCCTGCTAGATTGTTAGGTAACGTAGATGTGGAAGTAGTTACGACTTGCCCCGACTCGGAAATCACCGCTTCCACTAGATCTGCCTCAGATAGTAGACGCAATTCAGATTCCTGGGATACCTCATCCAAGTCACCATTACCTAGTAACCCGTCAATTTCGTGACTGGTGCCGAGATCCTGTTCTGTGCCTGGTTGTTTGTGTGTCTCCAATAGGTGGGAGGGAGTGGGCACGCCCTTCCACACGGAGACAGTTAGGGCAAACCCCAAACAGAACGAAAATACGGCGACACCAAATAGTAACCACCTATGCCGTGCCACCATTCATACCATCTCCCGCAAGATTTTCTCATGGATATCGTTTCCTAATAAAGAAAATCTATACTGCGGGTACTTCCAAAAGAAAACCCGCTCTTTGTCTAAGCGGGCTAACAGATCCAATGTTAGGCTGACGGGTTTCGCATCACGAAAGCTCTAAGGCGTCCTCATCAAAATCCCCATTGGTGTACACGTCTTGCACATCATCCAAATCTTCCAATGCTTCAAGCAAACGCAAGGCTTGCTCCGCCCTTTCCGAAGGGATATCTACTGTGTTACCCGGGACCATGGTGATACCGGAGTCCTGAAACCTATAACCAGACGCCTCCAGGGTTTCTTTGACGATTTTCAACTGATTAGGCGCTGTGAAGATCTCCACTAATTCCCCATCGGCCTCCATATCCTCGGCTCCGGCCTCGATTGCCTCCAGCATCAGAGAATCATCATCCACAGGGGTCACCTGACGTTCAATGACCAAACGACCTTTAGACTCAAACATCCATGCTACACAACCGCTTTCTCCCAGATTGCCCCCATGCTTGGAAAAGACATGACGTAAGTCACTCGCCGTGCGGTTTCGGTTATCAGTGAGCACCTCCAATAAGACTGCCATACCCCCAGGTCCATAGCCTTCGTAGACGATTTCCTCGAGGTTCTCACCCCCAAGCTCCCCCAAGCCCCGCTTGATTGCCCTATCAACGTTATCGTTGGGCATGTTAGCCGCACGGGCCTTGTCGATGACTAGACGCAATCGAAAGTTAGTGTCAGGATCGCCGCCACCCTCCCTGGCCGCTAGCGTAATCTGACGAGCCAATTTGGTGAATACCTGTCCCCGACGGGCGTCTTCCTTACCCTTACGGTGTTTTATATTAGACCACTTAGAATGTCCTGCTATCTGAAACACTCCCCTTCCATCGCCGCCAGTGGAAAATCCCGTCTCCATTTTACCACACAGTGACTCATACTGCCAAGGAAGTGTCACTTCAAGGCCACATGGCACATTCAACCCCGCTTAGTCACTCACGACCATCTAGGCGATAGCGGAAGGGAGAAAGTGCTATAGCAGCCTTAAATCGGGCGAAAACCCACCAATATAGGCCAGCCAAGAAAGCGATGATCCCCAGTGGAGAGATCAGCTCGAACATCAGCAAAGTATTGTATAGCCCGTGCAAAAAGGTAGCGGTAACTAACCCACTAGCTATCTGCCACCCCGGTTGACCATGGGCAAACTTGGCCAGCCCAAGATGGTATCCAGCCAATCCTGAAAAAGCACCATGGGCCAGGGAGCTAACTAGAGCCCGGGCTGGAGCTACCTGTATGCCAAATGTAATGGTGTACAGTAGATTTTCCACGGCGGCAAACCCCAAGGCCGCCATGATGGAATAAATCATACCATCAATGACTTCATTAAAATCATCTCTGTTATAGACTGATAGGTATACAGCTAGGAGCTTGAGAGCTTCTTCGCCAAGTCCCACTACAAGAAAGGCGATTACAAGCCGCTCCCCCATACTTCCTTGTTCCATTAAAGCCCTAAAAGGTTCTTCTAGCAATATTGCCGGTAAAACGGCCAGCATACCCACGGAAAAACACAGTAGCAAGAGCCTAGAGGGCTCCTTTTCGTAAATATCTTGCTCCCTAAAAAACCAAGCCCATCCCAAGGCAGGAACTAGGGAAACAACCACGAGCATCGCCATGCGCCACATAAGATTCTCCTTTACAAAGCGAGAGCCATACAAGAGATGTCATTTACCTTTCCCCGTATGGTCGCCGTCCATGTAAATAGAACCTACCTATTTCTGCAGGGCTTGCCTTAAATAGTCCAGACCAGCTATTAAAGATACGCCTACTCCCAGTACTACTAGATAAACAAAACCGTTAATGCCCAAGATGACTCCTGTAACTCCTACATATAGCAACACAGTAGCGGATTTTCCCCAATTGCTAGCTGGTGTAACTTTGCTTTTGGAGAACAAAAAAACACCGGCCCCAATGACCAATGCCAGCTCTTTTACTACCAATAACGCCGCCACCCACATGGGCATTCTACTCCGCAACGCCAGGGAAATGACAGCGGCTAGCATGATAAGTTTATCGGCCAATGGGTCTACTAAAGTGCCGAAGCGGGTGACTTCGTTGCGGGCCCTAGCCAACCGCCCATCTAACATGTCGGTAATACCGGTAAGGATGAAAACAAGGGCTATCCAAAACGGATCTAGATTTTCCAAGGAAAACAAATACAGCATCAAAGGCGTCGCGGCTATGCGCAACATAGTTATACGATTAGCAAGGGTCAACTCCGGCACCTCCCAAGAACTATGGCTATTATACACTACTTCAGCTTCCCTGGAAACAGCTATTGGATGAAATTGGGCCTTGCCTCCCAACATCTCGGAAAAATCATGAACCACTAAGTTACAAGAGCCGCAAACTCCGCTTCCCCGTCTCTGACAATCAGTAAGCCGCTCCCTTCGACCCTCCAATCCTATTTCAGCTTACAGGTCAGCAGAGTATTCTGGAAGTGGCGACAGAAAGGAGGTGACTTGACAATGAATGAGATCCTACAGCAGGAGCCTGTTAGCTGCACAGCGGAGCTAGATGAGCAGCTGTGTACCAACTTCACCGTAACCTTTGCCATGGATATAGCCAGTGATATCGTAGATGTCACCTGTCTAGGCCCATGTACGCCGGAAACCGCTTGCTTAATCCGGGTCACTAACCCAGTGACTGGCCAGATGGCCACATACGCAATCACTCTAGCTAGTGTGCAACAGATAGGAGCCAACCAACGCTGGTGCTACTCTGTAAGTGTCCAGGGCAATCCTGCCTTAAGCCACTGGGTTCTTGAACTCTGCAATCCACCCCCCATGGTCACATCAGTCACACGTAACGGTGTAGCCATCCCCTTCTCCGTGGGTCCCCAAGCGGATTTGGGTGGGGAAATTGGCATCAAGTTCGATGCTGGCACATCACAAAGCGATGGAGTTGTCCTATACTGCTTTGAAGTAGTCGGCCACTTCGATCAAGTCTTGAGGGATGTAGCTGGCAAAGGCGGCCCGGCACCAGCCACTGTCAATCAAGATTGTCAGCCAGGGCCTGCCTGCCCTTGTCCGATTCCGTAGGATGCCGGAGCCCAATGGGGAAGCAACAGGAAAACGCTCCCATGCCGAGATGTGAACCAGCAGCGTAATCTAGACCACGAAGGAGGTGAGCGTCATGGCAAGAATCCAGCCCCA